>JAAZBU010000090.1 GCA_012513645.1 Clostridiales bacterium
CCAGCGCGATAAGCACCAGAATCAGCGTGGTCACCTGCACGGTGCGCTTGCCCAGCTGCTGGCGCAGCTCATACTTGAATACGATGCCAAAGTCCCTCATGCCTGCTCACCTACCTTTGCGATGAATATGTCGTTGAGGCTGGGTGTATACAGCCCGTAGTGGTGGATGATCCAGCCCTGCCGGTTCACGTGGTCCAGAACCTGCTGCTGGGTGACCCGGTTTTGGGTATCCAGAATCAGCCCGTCCTCGTGCGGCAGGGTGATGATGTCGGGGAAGGCCACGCGCAGGGCGTCCGCCAGCGCTTCGTCATCCATGCCCTCGATGCGCAGCTGCAGCTTGTTTTGCCCCAGCTCGCGCTTGATCTGCTCCAGGTCGCCGGTCAGCAGGATGTCGCCCTGATGAATCAGCGTCACGTCGTCGCAGATTTCCTCCACATAGTTCATCTGGTGGGAGGAGAAGATGACCAGCTTGCCCTCCGAGACAAAGCGGGCGATGGTATCCTTGAACACCTGGGCATTCACCGGGTCCAGCCCGCTGAAGGGCTCATCCAGGATAAGGATGTCCGGCTCGTTGAGAAAGCTCTGGGCGATTTGAATCTTCTGCTGGTTGCCCTTGGACAGGGTTTCCAGCTTCTTTTTCTTGTACTCGCCCAGCTCGAAATAATCCACCCAATAGTTGGCTGTGGCCAGCGCCTGGGCACGGGTGGCGCCGCGCAGCTGGGCAAAGTACACCAGCTGCTCCAGCACCGTGTGCTTCTGGTACATGCCGCGCTCCTCGGGCAGATAGCCCACGCGGTACTTGGTGATATCCAGCGGCTGCCCGTCGATGTAGAAGCCGCCCTCGTCCTGGTGAAACACATCCATCAGGCAGCGGATGGTGGTGGATTTGCCCGCGCCGTTGCGGCCCAGAAAACCCATCGCCCGGCCGGACTGCACGGTGAAGTTGATGCCGTGCAGCACCTCCTTGTCGCCAAAGCGCTTGGTTACCCCTCTGACTTCCAGTTGCATACAGGTCCCCCTCAGTTCTTGTTCACGCGAAACGTCATCACAAACGCGCCGATTCCTCGTGCATGTCCGCCTTCGTTTCGCATCCTCGCTTCGCAGGTACGGGTTCAACCGGCCGCGCGAAGCAGTGCATTATATATCCAGCTCAATCCGCTCGTCCAGCGTTTCCGAGACGTATTTGCCGTCCTTCTTGCGCTGACGCACGCACTCGGTCAGCAGATACTCAATCTGCCCGTTGACCGAGCGGAAATCGTCCGCGGCCCAGGCGGCCAGCTGCGCGTACAGGCGTGCAGACAGCCGCAGCGGGACTTGCTTTTTATCCTCGCTCATCTCAATACAGGCTGCCGCTGTTGACCACCGGCTGCGCGTCCCGGTTGGCGCACAGCACCACCAGCAGGTTGGACACCATGGCCGCCTTTCTCTCCTCATCCAATTCCACAATGTTGTCGGTGCTCAGGCGCTCCAGCGCCATCTGCACCATGCCCACGGCGCCGTCCACAATCATGGTGCGCGCGTCCACAACGGCGCTGGCCTGCTGGCGCTGCAGCATGGCGGCGGCAATCTCCGGCGCGTAGGCCAGGTAGGTGATGCGCGCTTCCAGAATTTCAATGCCCGCCTCCTGCACCTTGTCCTGGATTTCCTGTCGGATGCGCTCGGCCACCAGGGCGCTGGAGCCGCGCAGGCTGCCCTCGTCCGGCTCGCCGTCGCCCGTGGTATCCACATTGGGCGCCACGTCATAGGGGTAGATGCGCACGATGTTGCGCACCGCGCTGTCGCACTGCAGCGAGAGATACTCCTTGTAGTTGTCCACCGTAAAAACGGCCTTGGCCGTATCCACCACGCGCCACATCACGGCGATGCCGATCTCAATGGGGTTGCCCAGGCAGTCATTCACCTTCTGTTTGCTGTTGTTGAGCGTCATCACCTTGAGGGATATCTTTTTCTTCAGGCCGTCCAGCTCCACCGTGTTCTCCTGGCCGGAAACCAGTATCTTGGCCTTGTTGCCGCTGTCCACGTCCCCGCTCTGGCCCAGGCGCGTCTTGGCCGCCGGGTTGACCGCGGAGGAGAAGGGGTGCACGAAGAAGAAGCCCTCATCCTTGAGCGTGCCGATGTACTTGCCAAACAGGGTGAGCACCAGCGCCTCCTGCGGCTTGATGATCTTCAGCCCCAGGAAGGGGATAAAGCCCGCGATCAGCCAGACGATGCCCAGCGCCAGCAGCACGCCGCCGATGCCTTTTTCGGCCTCCAGCAATACGGCGCCGCCTATGACCAGCCCGATGGCCGCCAGATACAGGATGATCCCCGCAATCAGCACCAGAAATCCGGACCTTGCCTTCAATGTTTTTTCCTGCATAATAATGCCTCCTTCCGGTTGTATCTGAATGATATCAATCTGATATCATAAATGTCAACCCCTTTTTGTCAATTTTATGTAAAATCGCGCTAAAAAAAACACGTCGCCCGAGGGGCAATGTGCGGGGGCAGTCAAAAAACCTATGGGAGGTGCAGGAGGGCCGAGGCCCTCCTGCCTTCAATCGGCCTGGGCGACATGTGCGGCCAGGCCGCAAGCCTTGGCGCAGCCAAGGGTTTCCTTGCCCTCCGCCGCCCGGGAACGAAGTGAGAGGCGGAGGGCCCATCGGCCCACCCGTGTCGAAGAATGTGCCGAAGGCACTTCTTTGACACGCCAGCACGTCGCCTGTGGGGCAACGTGCGGGGGTTCGATATGAAGCTATGCGCGGCGTGTTTCCAGATACTCTTTCATGCGTTCCATGGCGGCGCGCAGCTGCGCAGCCTCGGGCAGCATCACGATGCGCAGGTGGTCGGGCGTGTCCAGCTCAAAGCCGCTGCCGGGGATCACCAGAATATTGGTGGCGTGCAGCAGGTCCATGGCAAAGGCGCGGTCATCCGTGATGCCAAACAGCTGGGTATCCAGCTTGGGGAACAGGTAAAAGGCGGCGGCGTTGGGCACAAAGCTGATGCCCTCCACGGTGCCCAGCACCTCCAGCGTGGCGCGGCGCTGCTCGTAAAGGCGGCCGCCCGGGCGGATCATGGCCTGGGTGCTTTCGTTGTCCGCAAGGGCGGCGGGCACCACTAACTGCATGAGGGTGTTGGCGCACAGGCGCATGGCGGCTAACTGGGTGAAGCCCGTCAGGATCTCGCGCGTGCGCTCCCTCGGGCCGCTGACCACCATCCACCCGCTGCGAAAGCCGCACACGTTGTGGGATTTGGACAGCCCGTTCATGGTGATCACCGGCAGGTCGGGCGCCAGCGCCGCCGTGGCGGTGTGCGGGGCATCGTCAAACACCAGGCGGTCGTAGATTTCGTCGGAAAACACCAGCAGCCTGTGCTCGCGGGCGATGTCCAGCAGCTCCTCCAGCACCGGGCGGGGGTAGAGGGCGCCGGTGGGGTTGTTGGGGTTGATGATCAGCAGGCCGCGGGTGCGCGGCGTGATCTTGCGGCGGATGTCCTCCGCATCCGGGTACCAGCCGCTGGCTTCGTCGCAGCGGTAGAACACCGGGCGCGCGTCCATCAGGCGCGCGGTGTTGCTCCAAAGGGTATAGCAGGGGGCGGGCAGCAGCAGCTCGTCGCCGGGGTTAAACAGCGCCGTCAGCGCCATGTGGGCCAACTCGCTCACACCGTTGCCCAGGTAGATGTCATCCATGGCCAGCCCCTGCACCCCCTTGCCCTGGTGGTAGCTGAGGATGGACTGCCGGGCATCGGCCATGCCGCGCAGGTCGCTGTAGGGCACGGCGCGGTCCATGCCGGCCAGCAGGGCCTGGCGCAGGCTGTCGGGCAGGCCAAAGCCAAAGGTGCCCGGGTTGCCGGTGTTGAGTTTGAGCACATCCAGGCCATCGGCCTGCATGCGCAGGGCCTCCTCAAACAATGGGCCGCGGATATCCGAGCGTACGTCGCGCATGCGCTGTGCCCGCATGATCATCAACTGGTCCTCCTTCATGATTATACTGCCCGCTTGGATACGGGCTGTGGCTTGCGATATGATGACAGGGGATTTGCCGATACCAATGTACCATTGTATGCCAAATGCGTCAATCATATCACTTTGAAAATCGGTGATGTGGTGTTATCATACGCCCATCACATTGAACGCAGGAGGCGCCATGCGCATCATCATCGTAGGCGGCGGCAAGGTGGGGCACACGCTGGCCGAGCAGCTGATCGAAGAAGGACACGAAATCACCATCATCGACCGCAGTGAGGTGGTCATCCAGCGCAGCATGGACGAGCTGGACGCGCTTACCATCCAGGGCAGCGGCGTAAGCGCCGGCACCCTCACCGAGGCGGGCGTGCAGCAGGCGGACATCGTCATCGCGGTCACCATCTCCGACGAGATCAACATGCTGTGCAGCCTGCTGTCCAAGCGCCTGGGCGCGCAGTATACCATCAGCCGCATCCGCGATCCCGAGTATATGAAGAGCCTGTCCTTCCTCAAGAAGGAGCTGTGGATCGACTACGCCATCAACCCCGAGCGCAACACGGCGCTGGAGATCAGCCGCATATTGCGCTACCCCTTCTCCGGCGGGGTGGAGACCTTTGCCCGCGGCCAGGTGGAGATGATGGATTTCCGCCTGGGGCCGGAGGATGGCCTGATCGGCATCCGGCTTCAGGATTTGGAGAAGCGCCGGCCCGATCTGCCCCGCGTGCTCTACTGCCTGGTGGAGCGCGACCATCAGGCGATGATTCCCAAGGGCGACTTTGTCTTTGAGGAGCAGGACCGGGTGTTTGTCGCCTCCGACATCAAGACCATCACCAGCTATTTCCGCGCCCTGGGCAAAAATACCGAGCGCGTGCACAAGGTGATGATCATGGGCGGCGGGCGCATCGCCTACTACCTTACGCAGATGCTGCTGGAGATGAAGGTGCAGGTGTCCATCATCGAGATCAACCCGGAGCAGGCGCGTACGCTCAGCGAGGCCTTCCCGTCGGCCAACATCATTCTGGGCGACGGCACCGACAGGGAGCTGCTGGTGTCGGAGGACATCGGCACCTACGATGCCTTCATCACGCTCACCGGGCGGGATGAGGAAAACATCATGGCCGGCTTGAGCGCGCGGCAAAACCATGTGCGCAAGGCCATCGTAAAGAGCAACCGGGATCACTATGCCGATATGCTCACGGCGCTGGGCATCGACAGCATCCTCAGCCCCCGGCAGGTGACGGCCAACACCATCCTGCGCGCGGTGCGCACCCGCATGAACGCGCAGATCGCCCAGGCGGTGCAGCGCATGTACCGCCTGATGGATGGGCAGGCCGAGGCGCTGGAGTTCATCGTGCACAAGGACGATCCCTTTGTGCACAAGCCGCTGAAAAACCTGCGCTTCCGCCCCAACGCGCTGCTGGGCGTGATCGTGCGCGGCAGCCAGGTGCATGTGCCCGGCGGCAACAGCATGCTGGAGCCTGAGGACCGCGTGATTGTCATCACGCTGGACAGCGGCGTCACGGCGCTTGGCGAAGTGATCCTGTGAGGCATGCATGAATAGACGGCTGGTGCTGCACATGCTGGGCAAGCTGCTGCTGCTGGAGGCGGCGCTGCTGGTGCCCTCGCTGTTGGTGGCCTATTACTACCGGGATGACCTGCTGCCTTTCTGGTACACGTTGGGCATTTTGCTGGCGGCGGGCCTGCCCCTCTACCTGGCGCGGCCCCGGGACGGGCTGGAGCTGCATGCCCGGGAGGGCTTTGCCGTGGTGGGCCTGGCCTGGGTGTTGCTCAGCGCCTTTGGCGCGCTGCCCTTCATGTTTTCCGGCGCCACCACCTACTACTGGGATGCGCTGTTTGAGACGGTGTCAGGCTTTACCACCACCGGTGCCTCCGTGCTGCCGGCGGTGGAGGGGCTGCCCCGGTCCATTTTGTTCTGGCGCAGCTTTACCCACTGGGTGGGCGGCATGGGCGTGCTGGTGCTCACCCTGGCGCTGATGCCCCGCATCTCCCAGCACACCACCCACCTGGCCCGCGCGGAGAGTCCGGGCCCCAGCTATTCTAAGCTGCTGCCCCGCATGGCCGATACCTCCCGGGTGCTGTACCTGGTGTACGCCAGCATGACCATTGTGCTCATCGTGGCGCTGCTGGCCAGCGGCATGCCCATGTTTGACAGTATTATCCATGCCCTGGGCACGGCGGGCACGGGCGGCTTTTCCAGCCGCAACCTGTCCGTGGGCGCCTACAACAACCCGGTGGCCGAAATGCTCATCATGGCGTTCATGTTTTTGTTCGGCACCAACTTCTTTGTGTACTTCTGCCTGCTGCGGGGGGACGGCTTCAAGGCCTTCCGCAATGAGGAGCTGCGCGCCTACTACGGCATCGGCCTGGGCGCCATCGTGCTCATTGCCATCAACATTTTGCCCCATTACGGCGATGTGTGGACAGCCCTTCGCCACGCCAGCTTTCAGGTATCCTCCATCATGTCCACCACCGGCTACGCCACCGACAACTTCGACCTGTGGCCCCAGTTTTCCCGCATCTTGCTGCTGATGCTGATGCTGATTGGTGCCAGCGCCGGCAGCACCGCTGGCGGCATCAAGGTGGTGCGCACCGTGCTGATGGGCAAGGTGGTGCGCCGGGAGGTGGTGCACACGCTGCACCCCCGCAAGGTGGAGGTAGTCAAGCTGGATGGCAAGGCCGTGCCCGAGGCCACGCTCAGCCAGGTGGGCATCTTTCTGTTTGTGTATTTTGCGCTGCTCATGCTGGGCACGCTGGTCGCCTCGCTGGACGGGCACGATTTCATCAGCTGCTTCTCAGCCACGGCCAGCTGCCTGAGCAATATCGGCCCCGGGCTGTCCCTGGTTGGCCCGCATGGCAACTACACCAGTTTTTCTCCGGCGCTGAAATATATGTTTTCCTTCCTGATGCTGGCGGGCCGGCTGGAGTTTTTCCCGCTGCTGGTGCTGTTTGTGCCCAGCTTGTGGCGCAATGGCAGGTAAGCGGCCTGCTGAAATGGGAGGCGTCGGCGTGATTGAAATCGGTTCGGTCGTCTGGGGCGTGCGGGACATCGCTCGCGCGGTGTCTTTTTGGAGCGCCGCGCTGGATTATCGGCTCAAATACCCCGCCAGCGAGGATTGGGCCATTCTGGTGCCGCGCGAGGGGCCGGGCACGCAGCTGTCCCTCAACCTGGTGAGCTCTCCCCACGCCCGGCGGCACCATATCGACCTGTTTGCGGATGATCAAAAGGCCGAGGTGCAGCGCCTGATCGCGCTGGGTACCTCGCCCGCGGCCTGGGACTACCCGGCCGATGCCGACTATGTCGTCCTGCATGACCCGGACGGCAACCCCTTTTGCGTGGTGCAGCGGTAGGGATTCAATCTATAGCAAAAGAAGTGCCCCGGGACGGGTCGTCCCGGGGCATCGAAAACTTCCGAGAATACCTTACGGCTTGGGCTTCGCGTCATCCGAATACAGCAGCGTAAGCGTTTTGGGCCCGGCCGCGCCATCAGCCCCCAGGCCGTTGGCCGATTGGAAGGCGCGCACGGCGTTCTGCGTGCCCTTGCCGAACTGGCCGTCGTTGGCCCCGTCGCGCAGGTAGCCTAACTGCACCAGGCGGTCCTGCATGCGGCGCACCTCATCGCCGGAGGAGTTGATCTTCAGCGTGGGGATATCGGTGGGCGAGGGCGTCATTTCAAAGTTGGGCACCGGCGTCTCGGTGGGCGGCGCGGTGGCCATGACCACCGGCGTGGGCGGCGGTGTGGGCGTGATGTTGTCCAGCGCCTCGTCAATGGTGTTTAATTGCCCCTGGGGCGGCAGGCTGGGCTGCGCCGGGGTGGGCACGATGGGGCCCGCCGGCTGGCCGCCGCGCCCAAGCATGATGGACAGGAAGCCGGCCAGGAAGATCAACAGAACAACGATCACGATCAGCAGCTTGTTGCCTGCCGACATCGGGCGCCTGTCGGGCGGTCGGTTGTATTGCATGCGATCTCCTCCTTAATTGATGAATCAGGGCTCATCCAGCGCCAGGCGCTTCATGTCCTCGCCCTGGGCCTCGATGGTCAGCGCGTCGATCAGCTCGTCCAGGTCGCCGTCCATGATGTCGTTGATGCGGTACAGCGTCAGCCCGATGCGGTGATCGGTCACCCGCCCCTGGGGAAAGTTGTAGGTGCGGATGCGCTCGCTGCGGTCGCCGGTGCCGATCTGGCCGCGGCGGTGCTGGGCGTAGGCCGCGTCCTGTTCGGCCTGCTTGTGCTCGTACAGGCGGCTGCGCAGCACCTTCATGGCCTTCTCCTTGTTTTTGAGCTGGCTCTTTTCATCCTGACAGGTCACCACCACGCCGGTGGGCAGGTGGGTGATGCGCACGGCCGAGTCGGTGCGGTTGATGTACTGGCCGCCGTGGCCGCTGGCGCGGTAGGTGTCGATGCGCAGGTCGTCAGGCCGGATGTCGATGTCCACCTCATCCACCTCGGGCAGCACGGCCACCGTGGCGGTGCTGGTGTGGATGCGCCCCTGGCTTTCGGTGGCGGGCACGCGCTGGATGCGGTGCACGCCGCTTTCAAACTTCATGCGGCTGAAGGCCCCCGCACCCGACAGGGTGAACACGGCCTCCTTCATGCCGCCAAGCTCGGTCTCGCTCAGGCTGATGTATTCGGTCTGCCAGCCGTGCCGCTCGGCGTAGCGCGTGTACATGCGCATCAGCACCGCGCCAAACAGGCTGGCCTCGTCCCCGCCGGCGCCGGCGCGTATCTCCATCACCACGCTGCGCTCGTCATCGGGGTCGCGGGGAATCAGGTGGCGCTTGAGTTGGCCGCGCAGGGCTTCCTCGCGGGCGAGCAATTCGGGCAGCTCCTCCTCGGCCAGGGCGGCCATCTCGGGGCTGTCCAGCAGCTCGCGGGTGGAGGCAATTTCGTCGCGCAGCCTGCTGTAATCGCGCCAGTCCATCACCGCCTGCTCCAGGCCGGCGCGCTCCTTCATGAGGGCCTGCCAGCGGGGCAGGTCCATGATGATGTCATTTTGCGAGCAGGCGACGCCCAACTCCTCGTAGCGTTCGTCCATCCAGACGAATTGATCATCCAGTGAAGGCATGCGTTCCTTTCCATTGGGCTGCCAGTGTGCGCGGCAGCATTGCAGCATCATCGTACACGCTGACGGCTTCAAAATCAAGCGCCGCCAGCCGCTGTACGGCATCTGCCTGGCCGTCGCCCAGCTCCAGCAGCAGCCAGCCGCCGGGCAGCAGGTGCAGGGGCGCCCGGGCCAGCAGGCGGCGGTAAAAGTTAAGGCCATCCCCGCCGCCATCCAGCGCCAGCCGGGGCTCGCGCTTCACCTCGGCCTGCAGGGCAGGCAAGTCCCCCGTGGGGATGTAGGGCGGGTTACAGCAGATCATATCATAGCGCGCGCCCGCAAAGGGGGCAAACAGATCGCCCAGCGCAAAATTTACATCCGCGCCGTGCAGCGCGGCGTTTTCCCGCGCCAGGGCGATGGCCTCGGGCGCGATATCCCCCGCCCATACCAAAGCCTGGGGGCAGTGCGCCTTGAGGCTGACGGCGATGGCGCCCGAGCCGGTGCACAGGTCCAGCACGCGCATGCCCGGCCTCAGGCGCAGCAGCGCCTGCTCGCACAGCACCTCGGTATCGTTGCGGGGAATCAGCACCCCCGGCCGGGTGAGGAGGCGCAGGCCCATGAAGTCCGTTTCGCCCAGGATGTATTGTAAAGGCTCCCGCTGTAAACGCCGCCGCATCAGGGCTTCAAAGCGCGCGTACTCCTCATCGCTGAGCGCCTGGGCGCCCCGCGCCAGCACCTCCAGCCGCGTGAGCGACAAAACGCCGCCCATCAGCCAGGCGGCGTCTATGTCCGGGTCGGGCACGCCGGCAGCCGCCAGACGGGCCGAGGCATCCCTCAGCGCCTGGCGGACGGTCATGCGCTGGCCGCGGCGGCTTCGGCTGTGCTGCCGGGCTCCTTGGGCAGCACGGTATACCCCTCCGGGGTGCGCTCGCCCTCGGGCAGGCCGTGCAATGCCGCGTTCATGGCGGCGATGGCCACCTCCAGCATGGGCAGCGAGGGTTCCCGCGTGGTCAGGCGCTGCAATTGCATGCCCGGCCAGCGCAGGGCATGGGCCCACCTGCTGTTGGCGTGGGCCAGGCCCTTTAATATCTCGTAGCTGATGCCCGCCACCAGCGGCAGCAGCAGCAGCCGGCTGAGGATGCGCACCAGGTAGTTGCTGCTCATGTCGTAGGCCAGCAGGCTGAATACCGCCTGATCCAGCACCGAGTAGAACAGGATGGAGAACACAAATGTAATCAGCAAAAAGCTGGTGCCGCAGCGCGGATGCAGGCGGGAGAACTTCTGCGCGTTCTCAGGCGTGAGCGGCTGCTCGGCCTCGTGGGTGTAGACCGTTTTGTGCTCCGCGCCGTGGTATTGAAAGGTCTTGCGCATGTCGGGGATCAGCCCGCAGAGGATCAGGTAGCCCACCAGCACCACCGTGCGGATCAGGCCGCTGACCAGGTTGACCGCCAGGTGCGACCAGCCGGCCGCGCGCAGCGCCTGGGCGGGCGCGTTGGGCAGCAGCACAAACAGCCCCACCGACAGCGCCATGGCCAGCACCACCGCCAGGCCCATGACCACCTTGTCCACGCCCTTGCCTAACTTCTTGGCCAGCCACTTTTCAAAGCGGGAGGGCTCTTCATCCATCATGCCGCTCATCTCGCCCGAGTCGGTCAGCACCTTCATGCCCAGGCTCATCATCAGCACCATGTTGACCGCGCCGCGAATCAGCGGCAGGCCCATCCACTTGTGTTTCTTGGCCGGCGACTGGTAGGGATCGCGCTTGACCACGATGCTGCCGTCCTCCCGGCGCACCGCCACGGCAATCCACTCGGGCGCCTTCATCATCACGCCCTCCAGCACCGCCTGGCCGCCGATATCGGGCTTCCTGCCCGCCTTGCGTTCATCTATTGACATCATGTACCTCTTGCCCGGTTGAGCCTTGGCGCCTCATGGATGCAAGCATCCGTGCGCGGCCCGATCCGGGGATAAAAGTCAAGGCAGACCGCCCGCTGTTGATGCGGCAGTCTGCCCCTGTGTGGGTGTACGGGGGTTAGATCCCGTAACGCTTCTTGAAGCGGTCAACGCGCCCGCCGCTGTCCACCAGCTTCTGCTTGCCGGTGTAGAAGGGGTGGCACTTGGAGCAGATGTCCACGCGCATTTCCTTGCGGATGGAGCCGGTCTCAAAGGTCTCGCCGCATACGCAGCGGACGACCGCCTTTTCATACTTGGGATGAATGTCCTTTTTCATGGGGTTTACACCTCGCTTGCGCTGAGTTTTCGGTTCCATGGCGCGCAACCATGAGCCGTCCTATCAGTATATCAGCCGTTTGATGCAAATGCAAGCATTAAAATTGAGGTTTTCCACTGCCGCGCGGGGCCCCGAGTTGTAATATAAAGTGAAACAGAAAAGCTCATGAGAATCCTGTAGGATGGGAATTACTACAAACACATCGGGAGGATCATCATGAGCGAGTTCAAGTATACCAAGAAGCGCAAGAAAGGTGAACATCTGGGGTACAGAGAGCGAGACAAACTGGAAATGCTCATCCGTGAAGACGAGAGTAAACCCAAGAGAAAGCGCAGGAGCCAGCGGCAATTGGCTTGGTTGCTCAAATGTAGTCCAGCGACCATCA
>JAAZBU010000091.1 GCA_012513645.1 Clostridiales bacterium
GCTTCCACTGGCCGAAGATGAGCACCGCCAGCGCCAGGAAGCCATAGCCCGACACCGTGGCGTTGAAGTTGGTGGAGGTGGGGATGACATACACCAGGCCGCCCAGCCCGGCCAGCGCGCCGGATATAAGCACGCCCGCGTAGCGCATGCGGTACACGTTGATGCCCACGCTGTCGGCCGCCTGAGGATGCTCGCCACAGGCGCGCAGGCGCAGGCCAAAGCGCGTCTTGTACAGCACGAAGGCCGCCACGGCGAAGATGATGAGGCCGATGTAGGTGGTGATGTACGCGTTCTGAAACAGCAGCGGCCCCAGCACCGGGATATCCCCCAGCACCGGCACGCTGGCGATGCGGAAGGTGTTGTTGAACTCAATCTGTTGCACGCCGTTGGGCTGCACCATGCGCGCCAGGTAGATGGCGGCGGCGGGCGCAATCATGTTAAGCGCCGTGCCCGAGATGGTCTGGTCGCTGCGCAGGTTGATGGCGGCGTAGGCATGCAACAATGAGAAAAGCATGCCGCTACCCACCGCGATGAGGATGGCCAATATCAGCAGCCACTGGCCGCTCATGGTGTCCTGCATCTTGCTGATGAAGAAGATGGAGCAGAACGCGCCCGCCACCATGATGCCCTCCAGCGCGATGTTGACCACGCCGGAACGCTCGGAGAACATGCCGCCCAGGGCCACAATCAGCAGCGGGATGGAGAAGAACATCATCTGCTGCACCAGGAAAAAGATGGTATCCATCAGCGCTCCACCTCCTCTTTGACAGGCTCGGGTGCCGCGGCGTCCTTCTCCTTGCCGCGGCGGGCAACGCGCCTCATGATGTCGCGCACCAACAGCGAGAAGGCGCTGAAGTAGATGATGAGGCCAATAATGACGTCGATGATTTCCTTCATGTACTTGAGGGACTGCAGGTAGCTGCCCCCCACCGTGATGTGGGCGATGAACAGGCCCGTGAAGATGATGCCGATGGGGTTGGACATGCCCAGCAGCGCCACCGCGATGCCGTTGAAGCCCTGGGCTGCCAGCACCTCGGCCACGTGAATGTGCATGCCGCTGGCCGGCGCCAGATACATCAGCGCCCCTGCCACACCGGCCAGGCCGCCCGCGATGGCCATGGAGGTGATGATGGCGCGGTTCTCGCTGATGCCTGCATAGCGGCTGGCATGGCGGTTGAAGCCGCAGGCCTTCAGCTCGTAGCCGAAGGTGGTGCGGCCCAGCAGGATATATATCAGCACCGCGAACCCGATGGCAATCAATATGCCCGCGTTGACGCTGGACGCGTCGTGGAAGCGGCCCTTGAGCATGTAGAAGATGTTGTCAAGCCCGGCCTTGGGAATCACGGCGTTGTTGGCCACGTTGACCGTCTGGTTGCGCAAAGCGTCAAACAGGTGCGAATTCTTGACCAGGTAGTTGACGCCGTACATGCCGATGTAGTTGAGCATAATGGAACTGATGACCTCGTGCACATTGAGCAGCGCCTTGAAGATGCCCACAATCATGCCCCAGACCATGCCGGCCAGCATGCCCATCAGCAGCGCCACCATCCAGTGCAGGGCGCCCGGCAGGAATGTCCACGTGACGCCCACATAGACAGATACAAAGCCGCCCACCATCAGCTGCCCGGAGGCGCCGATGTTGAACATGCCCGTCTTGAACGCGAAGCCGACCGACAGGCCGGTCATGATGATGGGCGTGGCGAAGTACAGCACCTGGCCCACGCCTTTCATGCCGTTGTTCCAGCCGCCAATCAAAATGGTGCCCAGGCCGCGCAGCGCGTTTTGCGGGTTGGATATCAGCAGAATCACAAACCCCGCCAACAGCCCCGCCACAATCGCCAGCAGCGAGGCGGAGGCGCTGGACAGGCTTTTTCTTACCTTATTCATGTCAGGCGTTCTCCTTCCTGCTGCCGGCCATGTAGAGGCCCAGCTCCTGCGCGGTGGCCTCCTTGCCGGCAAACTCGGCCACGATGCGGCCCTCAAAGATGACCAGAATGCGGTCCGCCAATTGGAATACCTCGTCCAGCTCCAGCGAAATGAGCAGCACTGCCTTGCCGCTGTCGCGCTCCTTAATCAATTGTTCGTGGATGTACATGGTGGCGCCCACATCCAGGCCGCGGGTGGGCTGCACGGCGATGAGCACCTCGGGCTTGATATCAATCTCGCGGGCGATGATTGCCTTTTGCTGGTTGCCGCCCGACATGCTGCGGGACACGGTGTCCGGCCCCTGGGCCGAGCGGATGTCAAAGCGGGAGATCAAATCCTCCGCGTGGGCGCGCACCCGGTCAAAGCGGATGAAACCGTGCTGCTGCATCTCGGGCTTGTGGTAATCCTTCAGCGCCAGGTTTTGCTGCAAATCGTAGTCCAGCACCAAGCCGTACTTGTGCCTGTCCTCGGGGATGTGCCCCATGCCCAGGTCGTTGCGGCGGCGGATGCTGTACTGGGTGATGTCTTCCCCGTTCATCAGCACCTGGCCCGATTGCAGGGGCATCAGCCCGGTCAGCGCGTAAACCAGTTCGCTCTGCCCGTTGCCGTCGATGCCCGCGATGCACACAATCTCGCCCTGGTGCACGTCAAAGCTGACGCCGTCCACCGCCTTTTTGTTGTGGCGACCGGCCACCGACAAATCCCGCACCGACAGCGCGGCCTTGCCGGGGTTCACCTCCTGCTTGTCCAGCTCGAAGTTGATTTTGCGGCCCACCATCATCTCGGCCATCTCCTCCACCGAGGTGTCGGCCACCTGCACGGTGCCCACATAGGCGCCCTTGCGCAGCACCGTCACCCGGTCGGCCACGGCCTTGATTTCGGCCAGCTTGTGGGTGATGAACAGGATGCTCTTCCCCTCGGCGGCCAGGCCCCGCATGATGCCCATCAGCTCGTCGATTTCCTGGGGGGTGAGCACGGCGGTGGGCTCGTCAAAAATCAAAATCTGGTTATCCCGGTACAGCATCTTGAGGATTTCCACGCGCTGCTGCATGCCCACCGTGATGTCCTCGATGTGGGCATCCGGGTCGATGCTCAGGCCATAGCGCTGGGATAGCTCCATCACCCGCTCGCGCGCCTGATCCATCTTGAGCACCCCGTGCTCGGTGGTCTCCACGCCCAGCACAATGTTTTCCAGCACCGTGAAATTATGCACCAGCTTGAAGTGCTGGTGCACCATGCCGATGCCCAGGGCGTTGGCGTCGTTGGGGTTGCGCACCTGTACGGGCTTGCCGTCCTTGTGTATCTCCCCCCGGTCAGCCTGATAGAGGCCAAAGAGGATGCTCATCAGCGTGGATTTGCCGGCGCCGTTTTCGCCCAGCAGGGCGTGAATCTCTCCCCGCCGCAGTTGCAGCGTGATGTCATCATTGGCGCGGATGCCGGGAAAATCCTTGGTGATGTGGAGCATTTCGATGATATAGTCTTGCATCGGTCTCCCTTTATATGCGGGTTGTTCTGGACCGGGCGCTCGCAGATACTGTCAAAGCGATGGGATAAAGGTAAAAAGAGGGCTGCCCGCCCGGCGGACAGCCCTGTGAAGCGTGATTACTTAACTTCGGTTACCGTCATGGTGGTGACCGGAATCTCGCTGACACCGGTGATATCCACGTCCTTGAGCAGGGTGATTTCATGGGCCACGAGCTTGGCGAAGATGGCGTCATAATCAGCCTGGGTGAAGGTCTTGAACTGGGAGGTAGCCATGGGCAGGGACACGCCGTCGGAGGCCGCGTCCATCACCAGCGCTTCGCCGCCGGGGAACTTGCCGTCATAGTACTCGGTCAGG
Source organism: Clostridiales bacterium (assembly GCA_012513645.1). GTDB lineage: Bacteria > Bacillota > Clostridia > Christensenellales > Aristaeellaceae > UBA1038. The sequence continues at coordinate 3,767 of JAAZBU010000091.1, forward strand.
GTCTGGATAACGGAGGGGGCCAGGCCCTTGGTGGCCGAGGTGATGACCGTCTTGCTCTGGGCAGACTGGTCCACGTCCACGCCGATGACCTTGGCATCCGCTGCCTCGGCCGCCGCCATCACGCTGTTGCCCACGGCGCCGCCGCAGGCGAAGATCACTTCGATGCCGTCAGCATACCAGGCAGCCGCCAGGCTCTGCGCCTCGGGGGTGGCCTCAAAGCCGCCGGTGTAGTGGTAGTTCATCTGCAGGTCCTTGATGCCCATCTCCTTGGCCGCATACTCCGCGCCCTGCACGAAGCCGTAGCCAAAGCGAATTACCGCGGGCACCGCCATGCCGCCCATGAAGCCCAGCTTGGTGTAGCCGTCCTTCACCGCCGCGTAGCCGGCCAGGAAGCCGGCCTGCTCCTCAGCGTACACGATGCCGACGGCGTTCTTCTCCGTGCGGAACTCGGGACCGGTAGCCTTGCCCCAGTCGCCGTCATTGGGGTTGCCGTCCAGCAGGATGAAGTGCACGTCCGGGTACATGTCCTGCGCCTGGAAAATTGGCTGCTCGAACAGGAAGCCGGGGGTGACAACCACCTTGGCGCCGGCATTGACCGCCTGCTCAATCATGTCCAGGTATACTTCGGTGGACTGGGCGGTGGGCTGATAGTAGTTGTAGGTCTTGCCGTTCTTTTCGGCGAACTCGACGATGCCTTCCCAGGTGCCCTGGTTGAAGGATTTGTCATCGATGGTGCCGATGTCGGTAACCATGGCGATCTCGTAGGTATCCGCAGCAAACACGCCAAAGGGCAGCGCCAGCGCGAGCACCAGCATCAGGGTCAGGAATTTCTTCATGGGGGTTCCTCCTATAAATTGTTCTGAACCAATGTGGGTTGTTATGGTTCATTATAGCAAAAGAGTATCCCCAGTTCAAGACTGCCTTAAACGATAGCAAGCGAAAATCGTTGACGATCCGCCTATATCGGGGCTATAATGCGCCTATTACAAGAAAGAAAGGGGCGGTGCGGTATGAGGATGAATATGGGATATTTGGCTCTGTCCGCATGGCTCCCGGCATAGCGGATATACCGGCCTGTCGGCCTCTGGCGTCCGGGAGAAATATCAACCGGGCGCTTTTTTGCGCCATGAAAGGGCACAATGACCAAATATCAAGGCATCATATCCGCACAGCATCGCGGCGCTTTTCGCGTGTGGCTGCCGCAGGAAAATCGGGAAATCTCCGCCGCCCTGTCAGGCAGCCTGCGGCGGCTGCTGGCTAAGCAGGACACGGCGCCGGTCACCGGCGACCGGGTCACCCTGGACCGGCAGAGCGATGCCGCCGGCGCGGCACTGATCCTGTCGCTGCTGCCGCGCACCTCCCTCATGAGCCGCACGGAGGCTGGGCTGCGGGGCAGAAGCCAGCCGCTGGCCGCCAACATCGACCTGGCGCTGATCTGCACCTCCATGAATGAGGAGTTCAACCCCAAGCGCCTGGACCGCTACCTGGCCATGGCGGACGGCGCCGGCGTGCGGGCCGTACTGCTTCTGACAAAGGCCGATCTGGCGCCCGACCCGCAGCCATGGCTGGCCCCGGTGCTGGCGCTGCGCCCACCCAGATCGATGATCCTCTGCTCCGCCTATACAGGCCGGGGGATGGACGAACTGCGGCAGCTGCTGCATGGCCGGCGGGCCGTGCTGCTGGGGTCGTCCGGCGTGGGCAAATCTTCCCTCATCAACGCCCTGTTAGGCGATGAGCGCATGCGCACGGCGCACATCAGCGTCCATCAGGACAAGGGCCGCCACACCACCACCAGCCGCCAGCTAATCCCCCTGCCGGGCGGCGGCTACCTGATTGACACCCCCGGCATGCGCGAATTAAAGCTGGACCAGAGCGATGCTGATGCTGCCTTCGCGGACATCACGGCGCTGGCCGCTCAGTGCCGCTTTGGCGACTGCCGCCACGGCGGCGAGCCCGGCTGCGCGGTGCGCGCGGCGGTGGAGGCCGGCACGCTGAGCGCCGCGCGGCTAAATAGCTGGCGCAAACTCTCCCGCGAGCAGGAAATGCGCGCCCGGCGGAGATAAAAAGAAAAGGCCCCTGCACGGATGATGATCTCCGGCAGGGGCCTGCTATCGGCTACCTGGGGCTACGCCTCGGCTGCCGGCTCGCAGCCGTAGAGCATTGTCTGCAATATCTGGTCGTCGGTCTCCTTCATGCCCTCGCGGGCGATGCGGGCCACGTTGCGGATGGTTTCATCGGCGGTGCGCCCGCACAGGCCCTGCCCCTCGGGCAGCAGGCGGCCGCGGCGGGTCATCTCCAGCGCCAGCAGGGCGTTGTCCAGCGAGACAGAGATCTTGGTGGCGCAGGAGGCCTTGGCCCCATCGCACAAAATGCCGCCTGAGGTGAGCAGCGTGTTGCTGATCACCGAGCCTATCTGCTCCTCCTCCATGCCCTGTAGCCAGGCCAGGCCGGCCCCGGCCGCCGCCGCCGCGCTCACCACGCCGCAGAAAGCCGACAGCTTGCCGATCAGGCGCTTGATGTAGATGGCCAGCAGGTTGGAGATCACCAGCGCCCGGCGCAGCCGGTCGCCCTCCAACCCGGTATCCTGCGCATAGATGATCAGCGGCAGGCTGACCGTCATGCCCTGGTTGCCCGAGCCCGAGTTGATGACCACCGGGCGCGAGCAGCCCGCCATGCGCGCGTCGGAGCCGGCGGCGGCATAGGCCCGGATGCGGGCGCGGCTGTCGTCCGGGTAGGTCTCCACCAGCGTGCGGCCCACGCTGGCGCCCCAGTCGTTATCCATGCCCTCGCGGGCGATGGCGTAGTTGTCGTCCGCCTGCTTGTCGATGCGGGCGGCCAGCTCCGGGTCGGCGTCAAAATCCAGCGCCCGGGCATAGGCCAAAATGCCGCCCAGGCTGAACCCCACGGCGGGGTCAGCGTGATCCGCGGCCTGCTCATCCGCCGGCAGCAAAATATCGTGGCCGTTTTTGCGCAGAGCGGTGAAGCGGTTGTGCGATCCGGCGATGGTGGCCTCAGCCTGATCCTCCCCCGCCGTCACCACCACGCGGACGTACAGGTTGTCCACCCCCTTGGCGTGGCTCACCTGCACCTGGCCTGCGCGGATAGACTCGGCCGCGCGGGCAATGGCCTGGGGCGTGAGCGGAGTCAGCACCTCCAGCCCCAAGGCAGGGTTGCCGCCAAAGCAGCCGGCAGCACCCGCCGCCGCGATGCCGGCCATGCCGCCGGTGTTGGGCACCACCACGCTCTGGGTGTTCTTGATGACATTGCCGCTGCAATAAATGTGGATGTGCCCCGGCTCACGCCCCAGCAGCTCGCGGGCCTTGGCCGCGCACAGGGCGATGGCGATGGGCTCGGTACAGCCCAGGGCGGGCACCATTTCCTTGAGGAGAACCTCGCGATAATCGTTCACAGCATGCTCCTTGATACAGTATGGCTATGTGTACAGGGTGGAGAGCGCCAGCAGATACTGGGCGGTGTAGTACAGCAGGATGCAGGCGGCGTCATTGAGCCGCCCCGCGGGGCGCAAAAACCGGTAGAAGATCAGCGAATCGCTGACCACAAACAGCACGGCGCCCACAGCCGTCAATGGCCGCAGGCCCAGCGCCAGGGCCAGCATGGCCGATATCACCAGCCCGTACAGCTGGAAGGGCAGCACCGGCTCCTGCATGCCCCGGCCCAAATAGCGGCCCATCAGCAGCACCACCAGCGCCAGCGCCGCATAGGCAGCCACGCTGATCGGCTGCACCGGCGCCAGCAGCACAAAGGCCGTGATGTAGCACAGGTGCCCCAGGGCAAAGGCCGCCATGCCCAGGCGAAAGCGCATGTCCAGCAGCACATCGGCCGCGGCGCAGACCACCAGCCCCAAAAACAGCCACCAGTGCCCGGGCAGGCCCGATAAGCCGGCGCCATATAGTGCCAGCAAGGCCGCGATCATGGTGGTGCCGCCCTTGAGCAGCAGCACCGTATGGGGGCGGTGCCGACCCGGCTGCTTGCCCAGCTGGTAGCCCAGGCCGCTCGCCGTCATGGCCACCAACGCGCACAGGGCCACCGCGCCGCGGGCCGCGGGCTCAGCCGCCAAAGTCAAGCAACAACGTCCCGATATTTTTCGTTGGTATCAAACTGCTTTCTCGCGTAGCTGCATGTGGCCGCTAACTTTTTGCCCTCCCGGCGCGCCAGGTCGGCCACGGCATCCAGCAGCTTTTCGGCCATGCCCTGGCCGCGCAGGCTGCCCTGCACATAGGTGTGGTTGATCGACCAGCGGTCCTGCCCCACCGGCACAAAGGTGATCTCGGCCTGGGGGTTGTCCGGATCGCCCAGGTAGAAGCGGCCGTCCTCGCGTGTGAACATGTGCAATCCCTCGTTTCTGCTGTTGTGTGGCATCATTGTACTATGGACGGTTGGTTCCATGCAACATGCATAAGATCCATTCATAATAACCCGCCATCAGCCCGGTTTTTGCGCCCGCGTTGTCCTGCGCGCGGATTTCGGGTATAATCTGCCCATCACGTTTCAAGGAGTGTGGTTTTTTCGTGGATGACCCTGGTCAACCTACGCTGATTGGTTCCATTGTTCTGATCCTGATTCTTACCCTGATCAACGCCATTCTGGCGGGGGCCGAGATGGCCTTCGTTTCCCTCAATCCCGCAAAAATCAAAGACATGGCCGACCGCGGCGACAAGAAAGCGCGGCGCGTGCAGAGGCTGCTGAAGGACTCCGATTCCTTCATCTCCGCCATTCAGGTGGGCATCACCTTCGGCGGCTTCTTCAACTCCGCCTCGGCCTCCCAGGCCTTTGTGGGCAGGCTGGCCCCCCTGCTGGGCATGGGCCAGGCGGCGGAGACGGCAGCCACGATTATCGTGACGCTGCTGATCAGCTACATCACGCTGGTGCTGGGCGAACTGTACCCCAAGCAGGTGGCCCTGCAGGTGCCCGAGCAGTACGCGCGGGGCGTGTCCGGCATCATCGCGGTGCTCAAGGCCGCGTTCAGGCCGTTTATTTGGCTGCTCAACGTGTCCACCGGCGTACTCAAGCGGCTGACGCCCATCGACTTCACCAAGAAGGAAGAAAAGCTCACCCGCCACGAGATCAAGGCATTGCTCAACTCCAGCCACAATGACGGCGCCATCGACATGGAGGAGTTCAACATGATGCGGGGCGTGCTGTCGCTGGACAGCCGCATCGTGCGCGAGATCATGGTGCCCCGCGTGGATACCGACATGATTGACGCGGATGACCCGGAGGAAGAAAACCTGCGCTATATGCTGCAGCAAAAGCACTCCCGCGTGCCCATCTACCGGGAGGAGAAGGACAGCATTCTGGGCATTGTTCACCTCAAGGATGTATTCCTCCACCAGGATGCCCTGCGCCAGGGGCGCGAGACCCTGGAAACCATCGCCCGGCCGGCGCTGTTTGTGCCCGACACCCTGTCCACCGATGAGATGCTGATCAAGTTTCAAAAATCCAAGCAGCACATGGCCGTGCTGGTGGACGAGTTTGGCGGCGTGGCCGGCATCGTCACCCTCAACGACCTGATCAGTGAAATCGTGGGCGAGATACACGACGAGCACGATGAGGACGCGGGCGACTACCAAATCATCGACGACACCGAGGTGATGCTCAAGGGCTCCATGCCCGTCAGCGACCTCAACCGCGTGTTCAACCTGGATATCCAGACCGAGGATGCCGACACCGTAGCCGGGTATATTATAGAACAGCTGGGCTACATCCCCCAGCAGACCGCCCAGGAGGTGGTCACCAGCGAGCGCTACTCCTTCACCGTGGTGGAGGCCACCGGCACCCGCATCGAGACCATCCTGATGAAGCTATTCCCGCCCGGAAGCGCGCCGGATGACGACGCAGCCGGTGCCGAGGGGCTGGACGACTGACGGCGCTGCCGTCCCCCAAGGAGGGCCCATGAACATCTATGCCATTCCCATCGACGACGCGCAGGGCCTGGCTACCACGCTGGCGCCCTGGCGCGGCCAGGTGCTGCTGATTGTCAACACAGCCACGGGCTGCGGCTTTACGCCGCAGTACGCCGGGCTGCAAAAGCTGTACGACGACTACCGGGACAGGGGCTTTGCGGTGCTGGACTTCCCCTGCAACCAGTTCGGCGGCCAGGCCCCGGGCACGGCGGAGGAGATTGACACCTTCTGCACCCTCAACTACGCCACCACCTTCCCCCGCTTTGCCAAGGTAAAGGTCAACGGCAAGGAGGCATCGCCCCTGTTTGAGCACCTCAAAAAGGAGCAGCCCGGCACGCTGGGCGGCCGCATCAAGTGGAACTTTACCAAATTTCTGGTGGATCGAGCCGGCAACGTGGTGGGCCGCTATGCCCCTCAGGACAAGCCCGAGAACATCGCCAAAGACATCGAGGCCCTGCTGTGAGCCCGTGTGAAGGGTGCAGCTGCGGAGGCGGCAGCTGCAACAACCCCCAGGAGAAGGGCCGCAAGCCAGGCCGCGTGCCATGGCTGCTGCTGGTGCTGCTGTGCTTCATCGGCTTTGCCGTGCTGTACGCCCAGCTGTTTGGCAAAAAGGCCCAGGCCACGCCCCCGCCCACCCCAACCCCCGCACAAGGAGAGCAAGCCATGAATCAGAATATCAATCAGGACCCGGCGCAGCGCTTCCCCAAGAAGACGCAGGAGGAACTCAAGCAGCAGCTGACGCCGCTGCAATACGCCGTCACCCAGCAAAATGACACCGAGCGCCCCTTTCAAAACGAGTACGACGCCCATTTCGAGCCGGGCATCTACGTGGACATCACCACGGGCGAGCCGCTGTTTTTGTCCACGGACAAGTTTGACAGCGGCTGCGGCTGGCCGGCGTTCTCCAAGCCCATTGACGCCAAGCTGATTGACGAGATCAGCGACACCAGCCACGGCATGATCCGCACCGAGGTGCGCAGCGCCCTGGGCGACGCCCACCTGGGCCATGTGTTCACCGACGGCCCGCAGGAGCTGGGCGGCCTGCGCTACTGCATCAACTCAGCCTCCCTGCGCTTCATCCCCCAGGCGGAAATGGAACAGGAGGGCTATGGGGACTATCTGGAGCTGCTGCCGTAAGGAAGCGACATCACGAAAACCGCCTGTGCCCTGTGGCTGGGCGGTTTTCGCTGCCTTGCATTCGCTCCGTGAAGTGGTTAGAATATTCTTACAAACATGAGGAGGACGGCCATGATTGCGCTGGGAAACGACCATACGGGCCTGGAGATGAAGCGATGGGTAATCGAGGTGCTGGACGAGCTGGGCCTGGCCTATGAGGACCTGGGCACCAACGAGGCCGCCAGCTGCGACTATCCGGTGGCCGGCGAGCGCGTGGCGCGCGCCGTGGCCCAGGGCCGGTGCGAGCTGGGCATCGCCATCTGCGGCACGGGCATCGGCATTGGCCTTGCGGCCAACAAGGTGCAGGGCATCCGCTGCGCCATGGTGTCCGAGCCCTATAGCGCCATGATGGCCCGGCGGCACAACGATGCCAACATGATCTCCATCGGCGCGCGGGTGCTGGGCGAGGAGACCGCCAAGATGATCGTGCGCACCTTTTTGACGGGCAGCTTTGAGGGCGGGCGCCACCAGCGCCGGGTGGACCAGATCGGCGATATTGAGCGGCGGGAGCACGGGCAATGACCCAGCGCCACGGCCAATATCCCTGGGCGTATGGCCTGCCCATCGCGGTGTACTATGCCGCGCTGGGCATCTTTCAGGGGTATAACGCCAAGTACTACCAGGCGCTGGGCATCGCGGCGGACAGCACGCAGATGATGCTGCTGATGGTGTCTCTGCCGCTGGTGGCGCTGGCCGCGCAGCCCCTGTGGGGCATCATCGGCGACAGGATGCGCCACCGCAACACATCCCTTGCCATCATGATTGTGGCCAGCGCGGTGCTGGTGGCCCTGCTGCCCGCCCGGGGCGGCTTTGGCTGGATGATGGCCCTCAGCTGCCTGTTTGCCGCCTTTTTCACGCCCATTCAGCCGATGATGGATTCCATCGTGCTGGAAGACATGCACCGCCTGGGCGCACCCTTTGGCCCGGTGCGGCTGATGGGCAGCGTGGGCTACGCGCTGACCAACCTGCTGCTGGCCGGGCTGTTTGAGGGGCGTTTCCACCTGGTGCCCTGGGCTACGCTGATTGCCCTGGCGGCGCTGTACTTAAGCGTGCTGGTGCTGCCGCGGCTGCGGGGGCACCAGCGCGGCCGGGTGCGGGTACCGGTGAGCAGCATCCTGAAGGTGCCCCACATGGTGCCGCTGTTAGGGCTGGTGATCGCCCTGCAGCTGGCGATGGGGTATTTCTACAGCTATTACACGCTGCACTTCACCTCCCTGCCCGGGGGCACCTCGGGCCAGCTGGGGCTAAGCTACTTCATCTCGGCGGTGTGCGAGCTGCCCTTTTTGCTGTATTCCCACAGGCTGTACCGGCGCTTTGGCGTGGGGCGGCTGATGGTACTGTCGGCAGCGCTGCTGGCCATACGCTTCTTGATCACCGGGCTGGCCACGGACGCCACCTGGCTGCTGCTCAGCCAGGTGCTGCACGGCGGCGGTTTCATCGTGATCACGGTGGCCATGGCCATGTACATCAACGACACCGTGCCCGACGAGCTGAAAAGCGGTGGGCAGATGCTGTTGGCCGTGGTGGGCTATGGCCTGGCACGGGTGTTCGGCACCTTTTGCGGCGGCTTTATCAGCCGGTGGACGGGCGGCACGGCAGGCGGCTTTCTGGCGATGGCCGGGCTGTGCCTGGCGGCCTTCGCGCTGGCCGCGCCCTATTTTTTCAAACACGGCCCGCTCAACGGCATCAAGCGCCCCCAACCGGAGTTATAAGGAGAGGCGATGATTAATTCACTTGACTATCAGACGCTGCAAAGGACCGCCGAGCGGCGGCGCAGCCTGTACGACCTGTCGGCCGACCTGCCCATCACAACCGAAGAATTGCACGGCCTGCTGCGCGATATCCTGCGCACCACGCCCAGCGGCTTCAACAGCCAGACGGCGCGCCTGGTGCTGCTGTCCGGGGCGGAGCACCGCCAAGCGTGGGATGTGATTCAGCGTTGCGTGCAGCCCCTCACCGAGCCCGCTGCCTTTGAAAAGACGGTAGCCAAGATGGATGGCTTCCGCCGGGCGGCAGGCACCATATTGTTCTTTGAGGATGGTGAGATCCTGCGCGATCTGGAGCAGCGCTTCCCCAAGTTTGCAAACAATGTGCCGCTGTTCTCCGCCCATACCAGCGCCATGCACCAGTACGCCGCCTGGACGCAGCTGGCGGCGCTCAACATCGGCGCCAACCTGCAGCACTACAACCCGGTGGCCGATGACGCCCTCAAGGCCGCCTTCAACCTGCCGCAGGCATGGGAACTGCACGCACAGATGGTGTTCGGCGGCATCCTCTCCCCCACCGGCAAGCCCCGGGAGCAAAAGCGCCCGGTGGAGGAGCGGTTGGTCGTGCTTGGGGAGAAGTGAGAACCCGAAATTTTGATTTCGGAATTCGGAATTCGGAATTCGGAATTCGGAATTCGGAATGAATGGTTTCGCCTTCACTGAACTTGCATTTTTATTGATGATTCATTGTTCCATTGCAAAAGCGGCCCTCTTGAGCCGCTTTTTTCATGTCAAAAAGTAGAGGTGTAGTTGCGCGTGGCGTTCCCTATTCCGAATTCCGAATTTCGCATTCCGAATTCGAAACCCCTCACCCCTAACCGATAACCCCTAACTGCCCCTCTTCTTCCTGCTCAAACATCACCTCGGTAAGGCACACGCCGCCCTCCATGCGAAAGGCCTCCGCGCGCAGGGGGGTGCCCTCCTGCGGGTCCAGGTAGACGGCATACAGCACGCCGCCCGGCTGATCGTCAAACACGGCCAGCGCCACCTCGCGCTCCGGGCCCCACAGGGTCATCATCTCCACCGTCAGCCCGCCCTGGGGCAGGTAGGCATCGTCGATCTCCAGGTCAGTAACGAGCAGGGCACGGGCGCGGGCAATCAGCGCGGCCTGCTCCTCGGTAGGCTCTGCCTCAGGGGGCTCAGCCAATGCAGAAGGGGGCCAGGTGGGTGAGGGGGTGGCCTGCCCGGCAAAGGCGGGCAGCGCAATCAACAGGGCCAGCGCCGTCAGCAGGACGATGGCCGTCCGGAAACGGTAGATGGGTAAATGATTCATGGTACCTCCTTGATTGGTCACGCGTGGGTGGCGCGGTAGAACTCCGCACCGCCAGGGTACACGCTGGCCTGCGCAAAGCCCAGGTTGTTCAGCATGCGGGCCGCGGTATGGGCGCGCACGCCCGCGGCGCACACCACAATGAGCGGCCGGCTTTGGTCCAGTTCGCTCGCCCGGCGGCGCAGCTCGCCCAGCGGGATGTGGATGGCCCCCGGCAGGGCAAATTCGGCCAGCTCCCAATCCTCACGCACATCCAGCACGCGGGCATCCCCCGGGTTGTCCAGCGCGTCCCATGGGGCAAAGCGGGCATGGCCCTTGAGCACATTGTCCGCCATGAAGCCCGCCATGTTGACCGGGTCCTTGGCGGAGGAGTAGGGCGGCGCGTAGGCCATCTCCAGCTCCTTGAGCTGCTGCACGGTGGCGCCCAGGCGGATGGCCACGGCCAAGGTGTCGATGCGCTTGTCCACGCCGGACTGGCCCACGGCCTGCGCGCCGAAGATCTTGCGGCCGTCCATGGAAAACAGCAGTTTCAGGTACATGGGCTCGGCCCCCGGGTAGTAGCCGGCATGGCTGTTCTGGCGGATGAGCACGCCCTCATAATCCTGCCCGCGCACCAGGCCGCGGCGGATGAGGGCCTTTTCATTGGCGCCCACGCCGGCGGCCGTCAGGTCAAACACCTTGGCCACGGCAGCACCCAGGCTGCCCTCATAGCGCTGGTTCAGGCCCGCGATGTTGTCCGCCGCGATGCGCCCCTGCTTGTTGGCGGGGCCGGCCAGCGGGATCATGCAGGGCTCGCTGAACACGAAATCCTCCACCTCCACGGCATCGCCCACCGCGTAGATGGCGGGATCGGCCGTGCGCATGTGCGCGTCCACCACGATGCCGCCCCGCTGGTTGACGGGCAGGCCGGCATCCTTGGCCAGCGAGCCGTTGGGGCGCACGCCGATGGACAAAATGACAAGCTCGGCATCCACCTGCCTGCCGCTCTTCAGGCGAATGTGCACCTGCTGCCCGTCGTCTTCAAAGCTGGCCACGGCATCGCTCAAAATGAGGTCCACACCCTGCCCGCGGATATGCCCGTGCAGTATCTCGGCCAGCTCCATGTCCAGCGGGGCCATCACCTGATCCATGGCCTCCACCAGCGTGACCTCAAGCCCCAGGTGGCGCAGGTTTTCAATCATCTCCAGCCCGATGAAGCCGCCGCCGATGACGGCAGCGCGCTGCACCTTGTCCTGCCGGATGATGCGGCGCACCTCATCGGTGTCGGGCACCGTCCACAGGGTGTGGATGCGGGGCGAATCGATGCCGGGGATGGGCGGCCGCAGCGGCGACGAGCCGGGCGACAGCACCAGCGTGTCGTAGCGCTCCTCATAGGTGCGGCCGGTGGCATGGTCGAGCACGGTGACGCGCTTGTTCTCCCGGTCGATGGCGGTTACTTCCTGCCGCACGCGCACATCGATGTTGAAGCGGTCGTTCATCAGCTCGGGCGTCATGAGCAGCAGCTCATCCCGCGGCTCGATCACGCCGCCCACATGATAGGGCAGGCCGCAGTTGGCGTAGGAGATGTACTCCCCCCGCTCAAACAGGATAATCTCCGCCGATTCATCCAAGCGGCGCAGGCGCGCCGCACAGCTGGCGCCGCCCGCGACGCCCCCCACGATCAGTACCCTGGACATATTATTGTGTTCCTCCTCAGTGCCGTTTTCCGGCAAGAAGCAATATACCCCGATGACAACAGAAGTAACCAAAGAGCCCCGCGCAAGCGCGGGGCCGGTGGGTCGAAGGGTTGAGGAAATCAGCCGCCGGTGGTGGGGGAAGCAACGGGCGCTTCGGCAGCCGGGACAGGCAGACCTGCATAGCATCGCAAAAAAAGTTCAAAATACAGTCCAAAGCCATTGACAGTTGCACGGGTGTTCAACTATAATCAACTCGATTGAATGGTTGTTCAACTGATTTTGAGCAGTGAGGAGGATAAACCATGACCATTAAGAAGACCTATGCCCTGCAAAACCTGGGCTGTGCCGCCTGCGCGGCCAAGATGGAGAAGAAGATCGGCGCGCTGGACGGCGTGCAGGCCTGCACGGTCAACTTCATGACCTCCCGGCTGATCATCGAGGGCGAGGAGGCACAGCTGCCCCGCATTGCCCAGGCGGCCGGCCGCATCGTGCGCCGCATTGAGCCTCAGGCATCGGTGAAACTATGACACGCCGCCTGATCCGCATCCTGCTGTCGGCCGCGCTGTTCGCAGCCGGCCTGCTGGTGAAGGAGCCGCCCGCGCTGCGGCTTTTTTTGCTGCTGGGCGCCTACGCCCTGGCCGGGTGGGACGTGCTGTGGTACGCCGTGCACCACCTGATCAACGGCCAGGTGTTTGATGAAAACCTGCTGATGTCCATCGCCACCGTGGGCGCCATCGCCATCGGCGAATACCCCGAGGCCACGGCGGTGATGCTGTTTTATCAGGTGGGCGAGCTGTTTCAAAGCTACGCGGTGGACCGCTCGCGCCGCTCCATCGCCGAGCTGATGGACCTGCGGCCCGAGGAGGCGCTGCTGCTGTCAGACGGCCGGCCGGTGTCCGTCTCCCCCGAGGAGGTGCAGCCGGGCCAGCTGATTCTGGTGCGGCCGGGCGACCGCATCCCGCTGGATGGCGTGGTGCGGGATGGCGGCTCCTCGCTGGATACCGCGGCGCTGACGGGTGAAGCCATGCCGCGGGACGCGGGTGTGGGCGATGCCGTGCTCAGCGGCGCCATCAACCTGACCGCCCCCCTGACCATCGAGGTGAGCGCCCCCTACGGCGAATCCACCGTGGCCCGCATACTGGACCTGGTGGAGAACGCCAGCAACCGCAAATCCCAGTCCGAAACCTTCATCACCCGCTTCAGCGCGGTGTACACGCCGGTGGTGGTGATACTGGCCGCGCTGCTGGCGGCGGTGCCGCCGCTGCTGTTTGGGCAGCCGTTTCAACCCTGGCTGTACCGGGCGCTGCAGTTTCTGGTGGTCAGCTGCCCGTGCGCGCTGGTGGTGTCCATCCCGCTTAGCTTCTTTGGCGGCATCGGCGGCGCGGGCCGCCAGGGCATTCTGGTAAAGGGCAGCAACTACCTGGAGGCGCTGGCCCAGGCCGACCAGGTGGTCTTTGACAAGACAGGCACGCTGACCCAGGGCGTGTTTGCCGTGACCCGGGTGATGCCCCGGGGCATGAGCCGGGAGGAGCTGCTGAGGCTGGCTGCCCATGCCGAGGCGCACTCGGCCCACCCCATCGCCCAGTCGCTGCGCGCGGCCTGGGGCCAGGCCATCGACTTCAAGCGTGTAACCGATGTGCAGGAGACCGGCGGCCGCGGCCTGCAAGCCATGGTGGATGGCCGCCCGGTGCTGGCGGGCAATGCCGCCTGGATGGCCGAAAACGGCCTGACGCCCGAAGCCGCCGAGGCCGCGGGCACGCTGATTCATATCGCCGCGGATGGCCGCTACGCGGGCAGCATATTGATCGCCGATCAGGTGAAGCCCCAGGCGGCCCAGGCCGTGCAGGCGCTGCACGCCATCGGGGTGCGCCGCATCGCCATGCTGACCGGGGACAGCGAGGCGGCAGCCCGCCTGACGGCTAAGCAGATCGGCATTGACGAGGTGCACCACAGCCTGCTGCCCCAGGACAAGGTGGCGCTGGTGGACGGCATGCTGGCGCAAAAGGCGCGCGGCAAGCTGTGCTTTGTGGGCGACGGCATCAACGACGCGCCCGTGCTGGCCCGCGCCGACGTGGGCGTGGCCATGGGCGGCCTGGGCAGCGGTGCCGCCATCGAGGCGGCCGACATCGTGCTGATGGACGACAACCCCATGAAGCTGCCGCTGGCCATCCGCATCGCCCGCAAGACCCTGCGCATCGCCCAGCAAAACGCCGTATTTGCCATCGGCGTCAAGGTGGTGGTGCTGGCGCTGAGCGCCTTGGGCTACGCCAGCCTGTGGTCGGCCGTGTTTGCCGATGTGGGCGTGACGGCGCTGGCCGTGCTCAACGCCCTGCGCACGCTGCGAAAGACAGTGTAGCACACGGAAATCCTTGCCCAACAGGCCCCGGCCCCGTATACTGTATGCGTTGACAGTGAAGGGCCGGGGTCTGTTTGTTGGCCTCGGGCGCGGCAAGGAGAAAATATGCAACCGATACTGGACATCCGGGGCTTTTCCAAGAGCTATGACGGCAAGGCCATGGCGGTGGACGGGCTGAGACTGGCCATCCAGCCGGGGGACATCTACGGCTTCATCGGCAAAAACGGCGCCGGCAAGACCACCACGCTGCGCGCGGCGGCGGGCATTTTGCGCTTTGACACGGGCGACATGTTGGTGGACGGCGTATCGGTGAAGGCCGACCCCCTGCAGTGCAAGCGCAAAATCGCCTACATCCCGGACAACCCGGATTTGTACGAGTTTTTGACCGGACGGCAATACCTGGACTTTGTGGCCGACCTGTTTGACATCAGCCGGGAGGAGCGCCATCAGCGCATTGCCCACTATGCCCAGGCGCTGGACCTGACGGACCGGCTGGGCGACCTGATCTCCTCCTACTCCCACGGCATGAAGCAGAAGCTGGCCATGATCGGCGGCTTCATCCATCGGCCGCTGCTGTTTTTGATGGATGAGCCCTTTGTGGGGCTGGACCCGGAGGCCGTGGTGCGCGTGCGGCAGATCATCCGCGATTTTTGCGCCCAGGGCAGCGCGGTGTTTTTCTCCACCCATGTATTGGAGGTGGCGCAAAAGCTGTGCAACAAGGTGGCCGTCATCAAGGAGGGCCGCCTGATCGCCGCCGGGCCCACCGACCAGGTGCGCGGGCAGGGCAGCCTGGAGGAGTATTTCCTGGAGGCGATGCGCGATGCGTGAATTGCGCCTGCTGCTGTATTTGCAGCGCGTCAACGCCCTGCGGCGCAACGAGATCCGCCACACCCGCGACAGCAGGCAGCGCCGGCGGCTGATCTGGATGCTGGTGCTGTACATCGTGCTGGCGCTGACCGGGCTGGCCTACGCGGTGGGCATCAGCTGGGGGGTCTACGCGGCCGGGCTGGCTGCGCTGCTGCCGGGCATGGCCGTCACGATGTCGGCTGCGGCGGCCCTGATGGTCACGGTGATCCGAGCCCAGGGCCTGCTGTTTGACGCGCAGGGCTGGGAGCGGCTGGCCGCGCTGCCCATCCGGCACAGCACGGTGGTATGGGCCCGCCTGCTGGACCTGTACCTGACCGCCCTGGGGATGTCTGTGCTGATCATGCTGCCGGCGGCGGTGTTCTACGCCCTGGCCCAGGGGGCAGCGGCGCTGCCCTTGTGGCTGCTGCTGTGGCTGCTGGCCCCCCTGCTGCCGCTGGGCCTGGGGCTGGGCATCGCGGCGCTGTTGGCCGTGGCCGCCCGGCGGTTTCGCCAGCGGCACCTGCTGGTGGCCCTGTTGGCGCTGCCGCTGACCGGCTGGCTGATGCTGGCGCTGTACACCTCGCCCCTGTCCGCCGCGGGCGGGGATGCCGCCATGCTGGACATGATGCGCTCGGCCGGCGGCGCCATGAGCACCGCCTATCCCCCGGCCAACTGGGCCGCGCTGGCTGTGCAGGGCAGCCCGGGGCACTTGCTGCTGCTGACCTGCGTCAGCCTGGGGGCAGCCGCCCTGGCGGCAGCAATCTTGCTGCGATGGACGCCCGGCCACACCGGTCGGCAGGCAGCCGCTCAGGCGCACGGCCATGCCGGCCGCCCCCTGCCGCCGCTGTGGGCGCTGGTGCGCAAGGAGTGGCGGCGCATGCTGGCCTCGCCCCTGTACCTGATGAACACCGGCATGGCCGTGTGGCTGGCGCCGGTGATGCTGCTTCTGTTGCCGCTGGTCAAGCCGGACGCCGCGGCCCTGCTGCGCGACATGCCCCGGGTAATGGCCCCGCTTATACGCTTTTTGCCGCTGATCGCCTGCTTTTTCGCGGGGATGAGCGTGCCCAGCGCCATCAGCCTGTCCATGGAGGGCAAAAGCGCCTGGCTGATGTGCACGGCCCCGGTCAGCGCCGGCACGCTGCTGGGCAGCAAGGCGCTGTTCAGCTTTCTGTTTTGCCTGATGCCGGCGGCGCTGGGCGGCGGCCTGCTGGCCTGGCACATGCAGCCGGGCTGGGCCGCTGCCCTGGCCTGCGTACTGCTGCCGGTGGCGCTGTGCGCCCTGCTGTCGGTGTGGGGGCTGGCGCTCGACCTGCGCTTTGCCCGCTACGATTGGGAGAGCGAGCAGCAGATCGTCAAAAGCTCCGCCCAGACCGGCCTTGGCCTGCTCAGCGGCTTTGTGTTGATGGCGCTGATGGGGCTGGTGTTGTGGCTGATGCCGGCGCAGTGGGCCGCGCAAACGGCCTGGGCGCTGGCGCTGCTGCTGGCCCTGGCCGCAGCCTGGTTGATGCGGCGGCTGTCCCGCCGGCGCGTGTACCAAGTACAATAGGAGGTTTCCATGATCATTCACAGCTTTGACCCCCATACCCCGGCCGTGTTCGGCCCGGAATCCGTATACCCCGCGCCCGAGAAGGCGCTGTGTGAGGTGATGATCATCACCTTTTCCCATGTGGTGATTGAGCACGCCCTGCGGCACTTCAATTGCCGGCAGATCGCCGCACTCCCCGGCCTGAACGGCGACAAGCCCATCTACGCGCTGACGCACAAGGGGCGGGACATCGGCTTCATGATGAGCCCCATCACCGCCGCCCACGCCGGCATGACGCTGGAGGAGGCCGCCCGCGTCACCGGGGCGCGCCGGTTCGTGCTGTTTGGCAGCTGCGGCGCGCTGGATGCCGCGCTCACCGAGGGGCGCCTGATCGTGCCCACCGAGGCCTACCGCGACGAGGGGCTGAGCTACCACTACGCGCAGGCGGCGGACTATATTCCCATCAAAAATGCCGGCCGCGTGGCCCGCATGCTGGACGACCTGGGCATCCCCCAGGTATCCGGCCGCGCCTGGACCACCGACGGCATCTACCGCGAGACCCGGGGCAATGTGGACCGGCGCCGGGCCGAGGGCTGCATCGCGGTGGACATGGAGTGCAGCGCCCTGCAGGCGGTGTGCGACTACCGGGGGTATGAGTACTATACCTTCTTCTACACCGGCGACCTGCTGGACGCCCCCGAGTGGGAGCAGCGCATTCTGGCCAACGAGGCCGAGAAGGATCACCAGCTCAGCAACTTCCTGGTAGCGCTGGAGATCGCCGCGCAGGTGTAATCGGTCGGGAGGGATCGCCATGGCAGATCACAACTACTACAGCACCTTCATCGCCGTGGCCCCGGACACCGCGGCTATGCAGGGCACCGTGCCTCCCCCCTACCGTGGGCGGGAGACGGTGGCCGGCATCCAACACCGCCTGCTGACGGAGCAGCCCTACCTGCGCACGCAGGAGGAGGTGCTCTTCCTCACCGACTGGATCAAGCAGGGGCACGCCCCCGATGCCGCCACTGAGGCCGACAGGCAGGCCTTCTTTGCCCAGCCCCGCGCCTGCCTGCGGGCCTCGCCGCTGTGCAAGCAGTACGGCTGGGGCATCCACTTTGATAAGCAAGGCCGTGCCGCGCTCTACCCCATGGAGGGCCAGGAATACCGGCGCCTGGCGGCGGATCCCTTGATCACGCAGCTCAAGGCCATGCGCAGCAAAAGGGCGTGAGCGCCAAATTTTCCTATACTTATTTCCTTTGGTCAACCCCTCTGCCAACCGCCGGGCTTGCTCATCCTGAACGAATGAGTGAACGCACAGATGGGCGAATAATTTTTTCGTGTCCGTGAAGCTGATTCAAATAAAGCGATGGCTGAAAAAGACAGGTCCATCGAGGCGTTAGAGTTTGAGCTCAGTATCAATCCCCAACCGCTGAAGCGCAGCCAAGGCAGCGGCTTTTTCTTTTCGTTGAAGGGTTTCAAATATATCGCTTAGGCGCGTGGCATCCAAATATGGCGCCAGGCCGTTGATGGCCTGCCTGTCCTTTTCTGCTTTCAGGCCCCGTCTTTCATTGATAACGCACTTGTGCAGCACATATGCCTCAGGAAGAGGGACCATGATGCGCATATCAAACACGGTCACTTCCACGGCATGGTCACGCAGCATGCTGATATGGGTTAATGCCTGGGCGTTGACACCAAGGTTGGTAGGCAACACCGCCTCCTGCCCGCTTCCTTTCTGGGCAATCAGAAACTCCACCTCCAGGCCATCCAGGGTGTACAGCTTGGTCGCCCCCGTCAGCGTATCCTGCTCCATCAGGCATCCTGACGCCTGAACCGCTTGCATCAAGTTGACCTTCTGCGCCGGGCGGCGCTGATTACGAATCAGAAAATCTACATCCAGCGTGCGCAAATTGGCAACAAAGCCCGGCAAAAAGCCGGACTGGGCATATAGATATTCCGCCCAGCTGCCAATCACCAGCATGTGCGGCAACAGGCCGGCCTCAGAAAAATGCCGCAACAGCCGCCAGAACCCGGCAAATTGCTGCTGAGTCATGGCTTCAGCGCCCGGCCAATGCGCCGGAGGGTTTCCTTGGCCTCCCTGTCCATGGCCAGCAGTTGCTTGCGTCTGGCAATGCCTTGGCGCAGGCCCTCCAACTCTTCCTTGGGAATATAGCGCCCCACGACCTTGTCTCCCTCGCGCCTTTGGAGGTAGAAGGCCGGCTTGCCACGTATCATCTTGCGCGAGATATAGCCCCGAGGCAGCTTCTCCAATTCGCGCGCCAGCGCTGCCTGCATGCGCTCGGCACGCTCCCGTTCTTCCCTCAGCACATCCTGCAACATGCTCATGCCTCTCCCCCCCTTTCTTCGCATTGATTGTACCGCCCGCAACCTACAATGTCAATATTATTTCATTTTGTAGGTTGCTTTGCGCCAACCAGCGCAACCTACATTTGATTATTTATGCAACAATGTAGGTTGCTTCGATGTGCCTGATGGCTGCGTATATCCCGTACCCAATGGGTATATAGAGCATAGCGCTCCGTATATCCAAGGAGGGCGTCTGGGAGGGTTACATGAAAGACATCATCATCACCAACTTCACCGACCCGGTCTGCGTATGGTGCTGGGCCATGGAGCCGGTGTTCCGCGCGCTGGAGACGCGCTACCCCGGCGTGGAGGTGCGCTATGTGATGGGCGGGCTGGTGCGCGATATCGACGACTTTGCCGACCCGGACAATGGCATCGACGCGGGCAGCGACGGCGCCAACCGGCAGATCGTGTCCCACTGGCTGGAAACCTATGACACCCACCGCATGCCTATCCGGGCGGAGGGCTTTCACCTGTTCAGCCAGGATGCCCCCTCCACCTACCCGCAGAACATCGCCTACAAGGCGGCACAGATTGCCAGCCCCAGGCTGGCCGACCGCTACCTGCGCCTGCTGCGCGCGGCCACCTTTACCCGCGCGCTGGTGACCAGCCGCCGCGATGTGCAGGTGGCGCTGGCCCGCGAGGCCGGGCTGGATGTGCCCTCCTTTGAGCGCGCGCTGGACGACGGCAGCGCCGGCCGCGCCTTTCAGACCGACCTGGGGCTGACGCAGGCGATGGGCGTATCCAGCTTCCCCACGTTTCAGGTGAAGTCGGCCCAGGCGCGGCAGATGGTGATGCGGGGCTACAACCGCCTGGCGGACTTTGAGCGCGTGTTTTCCGAGCTGACGGGCGGCGCGCTGACGCCCCTTGCCTCCCCGCCGGATGAGGACGT
Source organism: Clostridiales bacterium (assembly GCA_012513645.1). Classification (GTDB taxonomy): domain Bacteria; phylum Bacillota; class Clostridia; order Christensenellales; family Aristaeellaceae; genus UBA1038. The sequence goes on from JAAZBU010000091.1 coordinate 23,562, forward strand.
GCTGCGCTGGCTGTACGACAGCCACGGCCCGCTGACGATGGAAGAGATCTACCGGGCCTTTGACTTTGACAGCCGGGAGGAGTCCGATCAGTGGGTAGACAGCCTGGCGGCCGATGGCCGGTGGGCCAGGCAGCCCGTGGGGCAAAGCGCCCTGGTGCTGCCGGCAGAGGGCTAATCGCCATGACACCGGCAGCATACACCCTGCGCCGTGCCCTGCCGGGCGACGAGCCCGCGCTGGCGGCGCTTGCCCGCCTGCTGTGGCCGGAGCACGCCGAGGAGGAACTGCGGGAAGAATTTGAGCAATGTGTAGCGGACGACAATGCGGCCTGCTTTCTGGCGATGCAGGGCGATGAGCCTGTCGGCTTTGCCCACTGCCAGCTGCGGCACGATTATGTGGAGGGCACCAAATCCAGCCCTGTGGGCTACCTGGAGGGCATCTATGTAGCGGAAGCGCACCGGGCGCATGGGGTGGCCGCCCGGTTGGTGGCCGCCTGCGAAGATTGGTCGCGCGCGCGTGGCTGCCGGGAGTTTGCCAGCGATTGCGAGCTGCACAACACAGACAGCCTGCGCTTCCACCTGGCGACAGGCTTTGAGGAGGCCGGCCGCATCATCTGTTTTAAGAAAGAATTATAGGCAAAGAGGGCGTTTTCACCAGTCTGGGTCAATCACCTGAATGATCGGCGCGAAAGCAGAAAAAATGTGCGGAAAAACCGCCCCTTCCCCCTTGATTCGCGCGCCCACAGGGGCTATGATGAGGCGTATTTCTGTAAAGGAGACGACCCATGACCAGCGAACGAGGAAATTTTCTGGAGCGGACCTTCCACCTGAAGAGCAACGGCACCACCCTGCGCACCGAGGTGCTGGCCGGCATCACCACCTTTGTCACGATGGCCTACATCATCGTGGTCAACCCCGGCATCTTAAGCCAAGCCGGCATGCCCTGGGGCGCGGTGTTTCTGGCCACCATCATCGCCTCCATCGCGGGCACGCTGGTGATGGGCCTGTTTGCCAATGTGCCCTACGCCCAGGCGCCGGGCATGGGCCTCAACGCCTTCTTTGTATACACGGTGTGCTTCAGCCTGGGCTTCAGCTGGCAGCACACGCTGTCCATGGTGTTCATCTGCGGCGTGATCAACATCCTGATCACCGTCACCCGGGTGCGCAAGTCCATCATCCGCGCCATCCCCGTCAGCCTGCAAAACGCCATCGGCGGCGGCATCGGCATCTTCATCGCCTACATCGGCCTGCTCAACGCCGGCTTTGTCAACTTTGGCGCCGGCGTGCCCGCCATGCCCGTGCTCAACACCCCGCCGCTGTGGCTGTTTCTGATTGGCCTTGTCATCACGGTGGTGCTGCTGCTGCGGGGCGTGAAGGGCGCCATTCTGATCGGCATTGTGGTGGCCACGCTGGTGGGCATCCCGCTGGGCGTCACCACGCAGCAAAACCCCATCAGCTTTACGCAGGCTGTCAGCGAGCTGCCGCAAACCTTTGGCGTCATCTTCACCCAGGCCGGGCTGGGCTCGCTGTTCAGCGATACGGGCAAGCTGCCGCTGATCCTGATCACCATCTTCGCCTTCAGCCTGACGGACACCTTTGACACCATCGGCACCTTCATCGGCACCGGCCGCAAGACCGGCATCTTCACCGAGGAGGACCAGCGCGCCCTGGAGGAGGGCCACGGCTACCGCTCCAAGATGGACCGCGCGCTGTTTGCCGATGCCACGGCCACCAGCATCGGCGCCATCTTTGGCACCAGCAACACCACCACCTATGTGGA
>JAAZBU010000092.1 GCA_012513645.1 Clostridiales bacterium
ACCGGGCAGGGAGAAGTTGGAGGGATAGTAGGCCGCCTGGTCCTCCAGCGACCAGGTGAAGAACGGGCCTTTCTCCCGCTCAAGGGCGGACAGGTCGCCCAGCATCACGATATCCTGCACGATCTCCTCATAGCCCCGGGTATGGAAGGTGCGGCTGCCGTCGGGCGCCAGCAGCACCACCTGGAAGGGGGTCGCGCCCAGCATGCCGTCCTCGTCATGAAAGTTGACCAGCCACCACTTGCGGCCGCTCTCCTCATCCGTCAGGAAGGAAGCCTCGTTGCGGTAGGGGCGGTAGGCTGCGGGGAGGTAGTTAGCGCGGAAGATGGCCATGGCTTTATCCACGGCGGCCTGTTCGGCCATGTCCTCCGGGCCTGGGTCAGCGCGCCGGCCCGAGGCCAGGTAGTACGTCAGGGTCTCGGGGTTGCCCTCGTCTGGATCGGCCGCCCGGTTGACGGTGGTGTCCTGCCAGTATTCAATGGGCTCCCCCTTGGCGTTCAGGCGGACAGAGCAGTCCCGCAGGCCTGCCGCCAGCCAGAAGCGGACGTGCCACACGCGGGCATCGGGCGTATCCTGCCGGTGATACAGGGAGATGCCGTGCTTTTTCACCCGCTTTTCCTCAAAGCCGTATTTGTCCATGGCGGCGGCCAGCGCGGCCTGATAGGCCTGCTGCTCGGTCAGGTCGTCCGGACCGGGCAGCACGTTGATGATGGGCATCATGTCCCGGTCCAACAGCCATTCAAAGCCGTATTCCTGCGCCAGCGCGCTGCCTTCGGCCTTTTGTGCCAGCGTCCACTGCTCCACCGGCCCGTACTGGTTGTACTGCGCGCCGCGCTTCATCTCATACTCGGCGCGGCGGCTCTCCCAGCCGGGCTGCACCTCCTCGTAGCCATCGGGCACCTGGGCCCTGAGGTGATCGCGGGTGGCATCGTCAAAGGCCAGCCCGGCCAGCGGCACAAAGCCAACGCTGTCCCCCGACTGCACATGGTAGTAGCGGCTGGTGCGGCCAAGCACGCGCACCTGCGCGCCCTCACCCGGCGTGGCGATGGCATTTTGCGTGAGGCCCGTATCGGCGTAGACGATGCCCCCGTCCTCCAATTTGCCGTACAGCGCCTCGCCCTGGGCAGGGCCGGTTGCCTCCATATCCAGGCATACCAGGGGTACATAGCCCCGGGTGCCTTCAAACTGCTCCGTCTGCCCCACGGTGACATGGGCCCACAGCTCGCGGTCGTCGTCAAACAGGTCGTGGGAGTAGGCCCCGCGGGTGGGGATGATATAGTCCACCATCACGGGCGTGCCGTTGTACAGCAGCTCCTTGGCCCAGCCGTAGTCGTCCGCGTTCGAGCACAGGCTGACCCAGAGGGTATCGCTGCGCTGGTTGCGGATGATGCCCGGCTTGCCCACCTGCTGGGCATTCAGCAGGTGCCAGTCGTCGGCCTCCCACAGTGTGCTTCGTCCGTCAATGCGCATAGGCTCGTGGGTCTGCGGGTCTATGGATACATGCAGCACCTCGTTCACATGGGGGTTGACGGCCGTCAGGGTAACCACCACCATGGGCCTTTCCTGCCCGTCGCCCATGTAGACCAGGCCCTGCTGCACGCTGGGGTTGTCAAAGCGGTTGATGCCCTCATCGTACACAATGTAGGACATCACGGCCTGCTTGGCCAGCTCGATGGCGCGCTCGTCCGTCAGCGTGTCCTTCGTGTCGGCTGTTGCCGATGTGGCGGCAGGCGGGGTGGCGGGCTGCTGGGCCGAGGTCATCACCAGCGGGGCCAGCAGCAGGATGCCCAGCGCACAGCACAGCGCGATGATCCGGTTCTTCCTTTTATGGTTGGCAATCATGGCAATTCTCTCCTTCATGTGTCGTTTGCCCGCGCTCATGGCGGTGCCGATGCCCGGCCGCGGCCCGCGCGGGGAGGTGGTGCGCATCAGCTCAATCAGGCTCAGGCCATAGCCCTGGCGCTGGTCCAGCGTCATATCGCGGATGACGCGCTCATCGCAGGCTGCCTCTGCATCCAGGCGGCTGTAGGCGGCGGCCAGCCAGGCAAGCGGGTGCCACCACCACGCGCACAGCAGCGCCGCGCGCAGCAACGCCCACAGGTGATCCAGGCGCTTCCAGTGCGTCAGCTCGTGCAGCAGCACCATGTCCAGCATGTCCTCGCTGCGCAGCGCCGCCCGGTTGATCAGGATGCGCGGCCGCAATACGCCGGTCAGGCAGGGCGAGGGCAGATCCTCCACCAGCCAAACGGGCAGTGGCAGGCTGTCGGTAAACAGCTTTCGCCCGCTGTGCCGCACATGGCGGCGGAAGCGCAGGTTGGTGTAGATCAGCCAGCCAAGGGCAATCAGCACCCCTGCCACCCACACCCAGCACAGCAGCCGGGGCAGCAGCGCCGCCCAGTCCGGCCCGGCGGGCGCGATGGGCGCGGGGATATGAGTTGTCGTGTTCGTTACAGGTTGCGTCACCACGGCCGCGGCCTGCCCGGCCGGGCTGGTGGCCATGGGTACCGGCGGCCGGACGGGCACAGCGGTCATTGCCGGCCGGGGCCGGGTCAACAGGTTCCACAGGCTCAGCGCGCTGCCCGGAGCCACGGGCAGCATCAGCCGCAGCGCGGGCAGCCCCCACAGCGCGTGGCGCGCCCGGGCGCTCAGCGTGTGCTTGAGCAGCGGCCGCAGGGCCGCCAGCAGCACGATGAAGGCGCTGCTCTGCAAGAAGATGGTCCATACCAGAGTCACAGTCATCACCCGCCCTTTTTCAACAGGTCGATCAGCGCTTGCGTCTCCTGGTCGCTTAGCTCGCCGCTGTCCACGGCGTTGGTCACCATCAGCATCAGGTTGCCGCCAAACACCCGGCGCAGCACGGCGGCGGTCTCACTGCGCTGCGCATCCTGCTGGCTGAGGCGGGCCATATACCGGCTGGGGCGGCGGGCGGTGTCGATGTGCACGGCGCCCTTCTGTTCCAGCCGCTTCAAGAAGGAGATGACCGCGTGCCGGCTCCACCCGGCATCGGCCACCTCGCGCACAATGTCGCCCAGCGTTGGCTCGCCCAGCGTCCACAGCGCGCGCATGATGCGCCACTCCACATCGGTCAGCGACAGCTTCCGTTCATCCTGCATGATGGGCCTCCTTGATGTCGTTTCACTATGTGTTAAGCAATTGCTTACATGCACCCTATCACCGCCCATCCCCCGCGTCAACCCATCGGGCAGTTTGTTTACAATTGGGCCGTCAAACTTAGTGAACGCCTTAGGTGAAGAGGCCGCGCCCTAAGGCATGTTCATGAAAGGACGTAATCAAGGGACCTGCCAAACATAACGGTTTCTATAGTAGTGTCCCCTGAATAACCGCGCGAACAGGGCATCAACCCGCTTTCAGCTTTATTAGCCGAATTCCCTCGCCCCGCCCCAGCCCCCTGACCTGCTCCCCAAAAAGCCACAAAAGAATCCGCAGCCTG
>JAAZBU010000007.1 GCA_012513645.1 Clostridiales bacterium
GCATCTGCATCAAAAAGGCGCCGGTGTCGCTCTCCACCACCAGCAGCACGCGGGGGGTGGGCTGTACGCGCACGGCTTCCCCTGCCTGGCTGAAGCCCCACAGCAGCACTGCCCCTGCCGCCAGGGCACAGCACAGGGCCAATGTGACGGCGCGCCTCATGCCTGCACCTCCTGATGGGCGGGCAGCCGGATGGTCACCGTGGTGCCCGCGTCCTCCTGGCTTTGGATGGTCAGCCCATACTGCTGCCCGTAGGTGAGTTGGATGCGCTCGTGCACGTTTTTGAGGCCGATACCGCTTGAGCCCGCGGGGGAGGTGAGCAGCGCGGCCTGCCGCTCCGGGGGGATGCCCACGCCGTCGTCCTTCACCTCAAAGCACAGCAGGTCATCTTCCACCCAGGCGCGCACGGAGATGACCAGGTGCTCCTCGGCCAGCTCGTCCATGGCGTGGTTGATGGCGTTTTCCACCAGCGGCTGCACAATCAGCTTGATGGTGCGCAGGTTGCGCGCCTCCTCCTGGCAGTCGATGGTGTAGACAAAGCGGTCCTTGAAACGCATCTGCTGGATGATCAGGTAGTTGCGCACGTGCTCCAGCTCCTCGTGCACCAGGATGTGGCTGCGCCCTCGCGAGATGGAGATGCGAAACAGCCGGGCCAGCGCCGATACCATGGTGATGGCCTGCTGGCTGCGGCCGCGTTCCTCCATCCAGATGATGGAGTCCAGCGTGTTGTATAAAAAGTGGGGGTTGATCTGGGCCTGCAGGGCGTTGAGCTCGTGCAGGCGCTTGGTCTCCTGCTCGATGACAATCTGCTGCATCAGCAGCCGGATGCGCCACAGCATGTGGTTAAACGCACCCGACACCCGGCGGATCTCGCGAAAGCCGGTCTCGTCGATGGTGACGTTGAGGTCACCGGCCTCCACCAGGCGCATCCTGTCCTCCAGCGAGCGGATGGGCCGCGTGACTGCAAAGGCCATGAGGCCGGCTGCCCCCAGGCTGAGCAAAATGGCCGCCACCAGCACCACCGTGAAGGTGCGCACAAAGGCGCTTTGCAGCGTCAATATCTCATCGGCGTAGGCCACGCCTACCAGCCGCCAGCGCGTCTGCCCCACGGTGGCGGCAATCAGCGTGCGCTCGCGCCCGTGGTAGTCATCCCGGGCGGTGCCCACGGTGTGCTGCAATACGGCCGCACGGTCCTCGGTATACAGGCCGCTGTAGATCAACGGCAGCTGCGGGTGGGTCACCAGCGCGCCCTGCTCGTCCATCAGGTACACATAGCCGCTGCCGCCCAGGGCAATGCCGTTGGCCACCTGGCTGAAGGCCAGGTAGTCCACATCCATCAGCAGCACGCCCATCCTCTGCTGTCCATCCTGTGTATAGGGCACGCCCCGGCTGATGCTGATGACATAGCGGCGCTGGTTTTCAAACAGCTGCTGCACATGGGGCAGGGAGAAATAGCTGACCGTGCCCTCCCACCGCGCGGCGTTTTGAAACCACTGGGCCTGCCGCACATCCCGGGGCGGCACCCGCAGGGCGCCGTCGGTGCTGTAGCTCAGCTGCCCATCCTCCAGGAAAAACGACAGCGACACCACGTCCGTGCGGCTGCTGCGCATGAAGTTCAGCTCGTCCTGCCAGGCTTTGTCCGGCTGATCCGGATCCTGGGGCAGCAGGCCGGTGGCGTAGTGCAGCGCGCGCAGCATGCTGTTAACGTAGATTTCCACGCTGCTCACGCCCTGCAGCACGGTCTCCTTGGTACGGTCCACCGCGCTCTGGCGCAGCATGCCGGACACCCTTGGCACCACTAACAGCAGCACAAAGGCCAGCACCACGGCGATGATCAGCATCAGGGCCGCCATCAGCACGGTGTTGAGGCTGCGGCCGCCCCCCTCCTGCCTGGTCATGCCTGCTGGGCCTGGCCCTTGCGCGCCTGGCTGGGGGGAAAGCCGAAGTGCTTTTTGAAGCAGTAGCTGAAGTAGCTGGGGTCGGGCAGGCCCACCTCCTTGGCCACCTGGGC
>JAAZBU010000093.1 GCA_012513645.1 Clostridiales bacterium
CCCTCTGACTGCCAGAAGCCGTTTTCAATATAGAGTGCTTCCTTCATGTTTTTTGTGTTCACCCCTTTGCGTGGACAGCTCCTCCGTGGTATGATGGCCAAAAGATGCAAGGATGATGTCCATGAATTTTATTGACTTTCTGCAGTACAAAAATCTATCCGATACGGAGCTGCTCATCCGTGTACTGTTCGCGCTGATGATTGGATTTTTCATCGGCCTGGAGCGCGAGTACAAAAACCGGCCGGCCGGCATGCGCACCCATGTGCTGGTGTGCCTGGGTGCCTCCACCATTGCGCTGCTGGAGAGCGCCTTGGTGCGTGCCGGCGTGACTGCCGCCAGCCACGGGCTGGAGCTGAGCCTGAGCCTGGGGCGCATGTCCGCCCAGGTCATCAGCGGCATCGGCTTTCTGGGGGCGGGCACCATTTTCATGGCGCAAAAGAAGGTGTCCGGCCTGACCACCGCGGCCAGCCTGTGGAACGTCGCCTGCCTGGGCATCCTCATCGGCTTTGGCTACTACTGGCTGGCGCTGAGCATCGCGCTGCTGGTGATCATCGTCTTGCAGGTGCTGGGGCGCATAGTGCGCATCAACGCCGTCAAGCACGTGGAGGTTAAGTTCATCAACCGGGCAGAGACGCTGAAGTTCATCAACGAGTACTTTGCCGCCATCGGTGTGGTGGTGCTGGATGTTGACTTTCATATCGAGGCCATCAAGGATATCGAGGTATCGGCCAAGAACCTCTATACCAACATCTATACCCTGCACCTGCCGGGCAATGTGAGCTATACAGATATTGTCACCCGCCTGGCCGAAAACCAGAACATACATGCCGTGCGCACCCGCAACGCTTAGGTGTGAGCGCCGCCCATATATAGCGTATTTCCGCCGATAAACTCCCGCAGGATGGACAGCGGGGGGATTTCGTCCAGTACGCCCAGGTCAACGGGCAGCATATAGTTGAGAATTTTGAGTATCCTGCTGCACTTGATGTAGTTGGGGTCTGTTTTTGGCACCTGTTTGAGGATGTCATAGGAGATGGTCTTTAAGATCGGCAGCTCGTAGTGCAGTGCCGAGTTGAACACGATATCCGCTTCCTCCTGATAGGGGAAGATCCACCGCTCCTCCCCGCGGCGCACGCTGTCCCACATGCCCAGGGTGTCCTCCGGCCTGGTGCTGCGGAACTGATAGTCCCGTACAATGCGCCGCAGCAGCCGGGCGTCGGTGGTGCGGATGCGGTTGTGATAATCCAGGTTGAGGCTGGTCAGCTGGCTGATGTAGATCAGGCAGAGGATGCCGCGGTCAAACCCCTCATGCAGCGCGGGGTTGAGCCCGTGGATACCCTCGATGATCAGCGGCTGGTTGGGCGCGATGGTCATGGGCACCAGCTCGGGCTTGCGCTTGCCTGTGCGAAAGCTGAAGCGCGGCATCATGGCCACCTGTCCGTCCAACAGCTGGTGCACGCACTCCTTGAAGTACTTCACATCCAGCGCATCCAGCGCCTCCAGGTCGGGGCGCCCGTCCTCATCCAGGGCCACCTTGTCGCGGTCCAGGTAGAAGTCATCCATGGAGATCAGCATGGGCTTGAGGCCATTGACCCGCAGGTGGATGGACAGCCGATTGGCAAAGGTGGTCTTGCCGCTGGAGGAGGGCCCGGCGATGAAGATGGCCCGCGCGTTGCGGTTCATGATATCCTGGGCGATTTCCGACAGCGATTTGTCGTGAAAGGCCTCGTTGACGCGGATGAAATCCCGCAGGCCGCCCTGGGCGATCAGGCCGTTGAGGTCAGCCACGGTGGAGCAGCCCAGCACCTTGCACCAGTAGTTGGACTGGCGGAAGGTCATCATGTGCTTGGGCGCGTTCATGTAGGCGGCGGGCTGAGCGGGGTTGGCGGTATCGGGCAGCAGGCCCACCAGGCCGGGCGAGCGGGGCAGCAGCCGGAACACCCGGGTATGGCCCGTGCTGGGTAGCATGGCGCCGTAGAAATACTCGTACATGCCGTCCAGTTCGTAGACGTTGAAAAAGTCATACGGCCGGTAGGACAGCAGCCGCGCCTTGTCCTCATCGCCGCTTCGGCTGAAGTAGGCGATGGCCTCATCCCGGCTCCAGCGGTGCCGATGAAAGGGCAGGTCGCTGCGTACGATGTCGCGCATCTCATCCTCGATAAACTGCACATCCGCAGGCGTGAGGCGCATGTGCTCCAGCTCCACATACACGCCCTGGCCGATGGAGTGCTCGATGCGCACCCTGGCCTCGGGGAAACACCGCCTGATGGCCAGCAAAAAGACAAAGCGCAGCGAGCGCTCGTAGATGCGGCGCCCCTCCTCCATGGCATAGGTGATGGGGGTCAGCGCCGCATCATGCTTGAGCACGCTGTTCAACTCCAGCACCCGGCCCTCCTTAAAGGCGCCCAGCCAGGGGGTATTCTCCCCGGGCAGCAGGGTTTGCAGGGCCTCGGATACCGTCACCGGGCGGTCAAACTCGGCCTGATGGCCGCCTGATGTGATGTTCACGCGATTGCCTCCTTTGTTGCGGGCTTTGCTGCCTGCTGCGCCACCTTCTGCGCCCACTGCAGGTGTTTGGTGGCCACGTAGGCCGGGTTTTGCTCGTCGGATAGGGCAATGCTGCGCCGTGCCTCCAGCTGCCCCTGGGGGTTGAGGGTAAAGGTAACCCGCACATACATCAGCCCGTGGGTCGGGCAGTCGGCCAGCGCGATATTCTCGCCGCGCTGCACCACATAGCCCTCCTGCACGCGGCCCTTTTTGCCGCACACCGGGCAGGGAATCTGCTTGCCAAAGGTGCTGGCATAGTAGGCCTTCTCGCTTTTGACGGCCATGGCCTCGGCTTTCTCCCGCTTGCCGCCGCGCGCCTTGCCCAGCACCCGCGGCGCCTGGGGAAACTCCAGCACCGCCTTGGCATCGGGAAAGCGCTGATACACCAGCGCCGTGTAGTAGGCATCGTCCACCGCGCTGTGGAAGGGGTGTTCGTCGGTGGCCTCAATGCCGTACTGGGCCATGGCGGCCTGCAGGCCCTTGCGATCCTTGCCGTTTTCCACCAGGCTGCAGTAGAGCCTTTGCAGGTCGTAAAAGGGCGGCAGCTCGCGCTTGGCGCCGAAAAAGTCCAGGTTTTGCTGAAACACCGAGATGTCGTCGCTGCCCCAGGTGAGGAGCACAAAATCCTCCCCGCACCACTGGGCGAACTGCTCCAGCGCCTCTAAAAAGCCGGGGGCGCCGGACAGGTCCTCCTGGGTGATGCCGGTGATGCGGCGGATGCGCGGGTGAACCTTGACATAGTGCTTGGGCGCGATCAGCCGGCTGAAGGAGCCGACCATGCGCCGCTGCTCATCCAGCTTGACGGCGCCGATTTGTATCATTTCAAACATCAGGCGGTCGCCCACGCGGCGGTAGGGTGTGCTCAGGTGGCTAAGGGGCTGGTTCCATTCCAGGTCAATCACGATATAGTGCACCTTGTTTATTCTATCTCCTCAAAGGTCATATTGGCGGCCCGGTGTCCGGCCAGGGCGCCGGTGGCAAAGGCGATCTGCAGGTTGTAGCCGCCGGTGAAGGCATCCACATCCAGCACCTCGCCCGCAAAAAACAGGCCGGGCACACGGCGGGACATCATGGTGGACGGGTCCACATCCCGCACATCCACACCGCCCCGGGTGACCACCGCCTCGGCCATGGACCGCGCAGCCGTCAGCCGGACGGGGATGGCCTTGAGCGCCTGTACGATTTGCCGGCGCTCGTCCGCGGTGATCTGGCTGCATGGCTTTTGCAGGTTGACCGGGCACACCGCGGGGAAGGCCTGGGCCAGCGAGCGGGGCATCAGCTGGGGCAGCAGGGAGGCCGCCGGCCTGCGCCCGCCCTCGGCCAGCAGGCGCGCCAGGCGCTGCTCCAGCTCCTGGGCGGGCACGGCAGGCTTGAGGTCGATGGCACAAATAACTTCCTTGAGCGGCAGCCCGGCCAGCACGCTGCTCATGCTCAGCACCAGCGGGCCCGAGATGCCAAAGTGGGTGAACAGCAGCTCGCCTTGCTCTAAAAACAGCGTCTTTTTGCCGCGCCTGGCCGTGAGGGCCACATTTTTGAGCGCCAGCCCCTGCAGGGGGCGCGCCCAGTCGTCCGCCGTCTCCAACGGCACCAAGGCGGGGTGCGTATCGGTGACGCGGTGGCCAGTGGCCCGGGCCAGCGTGTGCCCATCGCCTGTGGAGCCGGTCACCGGGTAGCTCAGCCCGCCGGTGGCGATGACCACTGTATCCGCATGGAGGGAATCACCGCTCTCCAGCTCTGCCTCAAAGCCGCCATTATCCAGCGCGCGCAGGGAGGATACCCGGGCGCCCAGCTGGATGTCCGCGCCGGCCAGCCCGCGGGCCAGCGCGCGCGTGACGTCCGAGGCCTTCTGCCCGGCGGGGAACACGCGCCCGCCGCGCTCGGCTACGGTGTCGCAGCCCAGCTCGCGCAGCAGGGCCCGCAGCCCCTCGGCGGACAGAAAGCCCAGCGACGCGTACAAAAAGCGCGGGTTGCGCGGCACCTGGGCCAGAAAATCCTCGCCCTCGGCCACATTGGTCACATTGCAGCGGCCCTTGCCGGTGATGTACAGCTTTTTGCCCAATTTGTCGTTGCGCTCAAGCAGCGTGACCTGCGCGCCTGCCCGCAGGGCAAACAGGGCGGCCGCCATGCCGGCCGGCCCGCCGCCGATGACCAGCACCCGGTTACTCCTTGCCGGCATATATGCGGTAGGTGTCCCACACCTCTTCCATCTGGGCGAAGTTGTGCTCCAGCGCATCGCGGTTGCGGTAGCC
>JAAZBU010000094.1 GCA_012513645.1 Clostridiales bacterium
TATATTATCATTCGCTGATTTAATCAGCTCTGCCAATATAGCTCAGCTGGTAGAGCAGCGGTTTCGTAAACCGCAGGTCAAGGGTTCGAGTCCCTTTATTGGCTCCATCGAGGTGTAGCGCAGTTTGGTAGCGCGTTTGGTTCGGGACCAAAAGGTCGCAGGTTCGAATCCTGTCACCTCGACCAGAATCCCTTGCAGCGGCAAGGGATTTCTCATATAGAAGTATTGTGTAGTATTCGGGAATATTGATTTATAGCGTACATTACTCTGTACATAAAAGGAGGGCACATGGCACAGGTGATCGTCATCGGCGCGGGACACGCCGGCTGTGAGGCCGCGCTGGCCGCGGCGCGCCTTGGGTGCGACACCCTGCTGCTGACGCTGAGCATCGATGCCATTGCCCTGATGCCCTGCAACCCCTCCATCGGGGGGACCGGCAAGGGCCACCTGGTGCGCGAGGTGGATGCCCTGGGCGGCGAGATGGCGCGGGCTTCGGACGACTGCCTGCTGCAAGGGCGCATGCTCAACACCGCCAAGGGCCCGGCCGTGCACTCCCTGCGCGCGCAGGAGGACAAGCAGGCCTACCACCGGCGCATGCTGCGGGCGCTGTTTGCCCAGGAGAACCTGGAAGTCCGCCAGGCCGAGGTATCGGAGATCGTCACCCATGCAGGCAAGGTAACGGGTGTAAGGACAGCCGGCGGCGACTTGATTGCCGCCCAGGCGGTCATCGTGGCCACGGGCGTGTACCTCAAAAGCCGCATCATCATCGGCGAATATACGCAGGCTTGCGGCCCCCAGGGCCTGCAGGCCGCCACGGCGCTGTCACGCAGCCTGAATGACCTGGGCTTTGCCCTGCGCCGCTTCAAGACAGGCACGCCCGCCCGGGTGGATGTGCGCAGCATCGACTTTGACCGCATGCAGGTGCAGCCGGGCGATGATCCGGTGGTGCCCTTCTCCTTTATGACCGACAGACGGCTTGACAACAAGGCCGTGTGCTACCTCACCTGGACCAACGAACACACCCACGACATCATCCGGCAAAACCTGCACCGCTCCCCCATGTTTTCCGGCGCCATCGAGGGCACGGGCGCGCGCTATTGCCCCTCCATTGAGGACAAGGTACACCGCTTCGCCGACAAGGACAGGCATCAGCTGTTTCTGGAGCCAGAGGGCCTGGACAGCCCGGAGTGGTACGTGCAGGGCATGTCCTCCAGCATGCCGGAGGATGTGCAGTGGGCGATGTATCGCACCGTGCCGGGGCTGGAGCGGGCACAACTCACCCGCCTTGCCTACGCCATTGAATACGACTGCATTGACCCGCTGGACATCAGCCCGGCCATGAACGCGCTGCGCATAGAGGGCCTGTACTTTGCCGGGCAGATCAACGGCACCTCGGGCTACGAGGAAGCCGCGGCCCAGGGGCTGTTGGCCGGCATTAACGCCGCGCAGCACCTGCACGGCCGGGAGCCGCTGGTATTAAACCGGGCGCAGGCCTATATCGGCGTGATGATGGACGACCTGACCGGCAAGGGCACCGACGAGCCATACCGCATGATGACCAGCCGGGCAGAGCACCGGCTGTACCTGCGCCAGGACAATGCCGACCTGCGGCTGACTGAGCTCAGCCACCGCATCGGCCTGGCCGATGACGCCCGCATGCGCCGCACCGAGCAAAAGGTCAAGGACACGCAGGCGCTGATCGCCCGCCTGCGCGAAGAAGGCCTGTATGACCGGCTCAAGCAGCCGGATGTGACGTTGGACAGCCTGCTGCCCGATGCGACCGCCTTCAGCCAGGCCGCGCGGGAGCAGGCGCAGATTACCGTCAAGTATGAGGGCTACCTCAAAAAGGAGGAAGCCCAAGTGCGGCAGACCGCAGCCATGGAGGGCGCGCGGCTACCGGCAGAGCTTGACTATGCTTCGGTCCCCTCCCTGCGCATCGAGGCAAGGCAAAAATTGCAGCGCCAGCGCCCGGTATCGCTGGGGCAGGCCTCCCGCATCCCGGGCGTATCGCCGGCGGATGTCGCGGTATTGCAGGTCTACCTCAAGCGGCGGCAGGCAGAGAATTAATTATATCAATTCCTCAACAAATGTTTTGATGCGGCGCACGGCTTCGGCCAGGCGCTCTTCGTTGATGGCGTAGCTAAAGCGCAGGCAGCCCGGCGCAATGAAAGGCTCACCGGGCACGGCGGACACCAGCGCATGCTCCAGCAGCAGCTCTGCAAAGCGGCCGTCGGAGTCAATCACCTCGCCGCGGTATCGCTTGCCCAGCAGCCGGCTGATATCGGCCAGCACATAGAAGGCGCCGTGAGGCTTTGCATAGCGAACGCCGGGAATCTCATCCAGCAGCGACAGCATGAGGGCACAACGGCGTTCAAAGGCCTGCCGCATCTCCTCCACACAGCTTTGATCGCCTGTCATCGCGGCCACGGCGGCGTATTGACCGATGCTGTTCGGGTTGCCGGTGGCGTGGCTCTGGTAGGCATCCATGGCCTGGATGACCGCCTTGGGGCCGGCTGCATAGCCCAGCCGCCAGCCGGTCATGGCATAGGCCTTGCTGAAGCCCGAGACCGTAATGGTGCGCGAGTAGGCATCCTCGTTCAGGCCGGCGATGGGGATATGGCGCTCCCCCGCGTAGACCAGGGACTCGTAGATCTCGTCGCTGATGATATAAAAATCATGTGCCTGCGCCAGATCGGCTACCGCGCGCAGCGCCTGCTCGCCCCACACCACGCCGGTGGGGTTGTTGGGGGTGTTGAGGATGATGGCGCGCGTTCTGGCCGTAACAGCCTGCGCCAGCTGCGCAGGCGTGGGGAGGTAGCCCTGCGCCATGTCCGTGTGTACGATGACCGGCACACCGCCTGCCATGCGCACCATTTCCGGGTAGCTCAGCCAGCAGGGCGCGGGCAAAAGCACCTCGTCCCCCGGCTCCAGAATGGCCTGCAATGCCCCCAACAGCACCTGCTTGGCCCCCGTGCCCACAATCAGCTGCCCCGGCTTGTAGCGCAGGCCGCGATGGGCCAGCAAAAAGTCGCTCAGCGCGCGGCGCAGCTCGGGGATGCCGGAGGAGGCGGTGTACTTGGTCTTGCCGGTATCAATGGCATGCTTGCCCGCCAGGCAGATATGGCTTGGCGTGGCAAAGTCCGGCTCGCCTGCCGCCAGGCTGATGACATCCAGCCCCTGCTGCTTCTTTTCGTTCACCAAGGCATTCAGCCGCAGGGTGGTGGATGGGGTGATATTCTTGCAAACCGAAGAAATTGTCAGCGCCATGGCGCCCTCCTGTTCGTGGCGTTTTGAAAAAAAAAACCGCCAACGCGTCATATTGTAGCGGTTGGCGGGGCTTTGTCAAGGTCAAAATGAATGTTTATGCAGTGCGACTTGCGTTTTCTTTGTCCAGCGCCAGCGCCGCCTGCATCATCAGGGCGCATTCCAGCCGCTTGCGGAACAGGTCGCACCCCATGTTATCCACGCCCAGGATGCTGCCCGTGGCATGGAAGGCATTGGCAGCGCAGCCGCCGGCGCAGTACAGCTTGGCCCAGCAGTCGGCGCAGTCCTTCTTGCTGGCCAGGTTGCAGCCGGCAAACTCCGCCTCAGTATCCTGCCTGGTGACGCCCGACCACACGTCCCCCATGCGGTAGGCAGCATCGCCTATGAACTGATGGCAGGGATACAGCTCGCCCGAGGGGGTAACGGCCAGGTATTCGGTGCCCGACCCGCAGCCGCTGATGCGCTTATGCAGGCAGGGGCCGCGCTCCAGGTCGATCAGGTAGTGGTAGAAGTCAAAGCCACGGCCCGCCCGGCGGCGCTGCAGCATGCGGTCGGCCAGCAGCTCGTACTGCCCGTACAATGCCGGCAGGTCCTCGGGCCGCAGCGCCTCCGGGTCCCCCGGGGCGGCCACCATGGGCTCCATGCTCAGCTGGGTAAAGCCAAGATCGGCCATGTGCAGCACGTCATTCACAAAATCCAGGTTATGGCGCGTGTACGTTCCGCGGATGTAGTAACCCTTGTCCCCGCGGCGGCGCACAAACTCCTGAAACTTGGGCACGATGCGCTCGTAGCTGCCCCGGCCCATGTGATCCACGCGGAAGCGATCGTGCACCTCGGGGCGGCCATCCAGGCTGAGCACCACGTTGTGCATCTCCCGGTTGCAAAAGTCGATCACCTCGTCATCCACCAGCACGCCATTGGTGGTGAGGGTAAAGCGGAAGCGCTTGTTGTGCTTTTGCTCCAGCGAGCGGCCGTAGGCCACCAGCTGCTTGACCACCGCCCAGTTAAGCAGCGGCTCGCCGCCAAAGAAGTCCACCTCCAGGTGGCGCCGTGGGCCGGACTGGCGCACCAGCAGGTCGAGCGCGGCCTTGCCTGTTTCAAAGGGCATGAGCGCCTGCTCCCCCTTGTATTCCCCCTGCCCGGCAAAGCAGTAGGAGCAGGTGAGGTTGCAGGTGTGGGCTACATTGAGGCACAGGGCCTTGAGCTGCGAGGGCTTTGCCCCGCTCTGCGCCGCCTGATGTACCGCCTCTTCCCCGGCGTATAGCTTGCCGGCCTCGGCCAGGGCGTCTATCTCGTCCAGGCAGGCGATGACCTCGGCTGCATCCGCATCGGGATGCGCGGCCAGAAAGCGCCGCTGCGCCTCTTCTCGATCCCTGTTTTCATACAGGTGGATCAGCTCCGCCGCCTGCTCGTCCACCACGTGCACCGAGCCGCTGTAGACATCCACCACCAGCGTAATCCCATTTTGTGTAAAGCTGTGAATCATTGTTCCCTCAAAATGCCGCCTGCATCATACAGGCGGCATCAACCGGATGGATACAGGAGAGCGGGTTATTCAGCGTCCTGCTCGCAGGGCTGGTTGGCAACGCCGCAGGAGGTCTTGCAGGCGCTCTGGCAGGAGGTCTGGCACTCCCCGCAGCCGCCTTCCTGGCAGCTGAGCTCACGGGTGACAAGGGTCTTGATCTTCATAACGGTTCCCTCTTTCCTTGGTATGTCATTGGCATTTTACTGTGTACGTGCAACTAAGTCAAGCGGCACAGCAGGGCTCGCAGGGCATCAATTTAGGATGTTTCCTATTCTTGTATTTTTGATCCTTTTCGTACTGCTATACAATGGGAAAACGTATATCATCCCAGCAAACAGCTTATTGCAATCATCAGGATAGACGATAACAAGAGCATAACCGCACGAAACAAACTACGAAAGGACATGGAGTATCCATGTCCTTTCGTGCATTTGCCAACTAATCTCTCATGTATCCATTTTCCCCCAATCAGTTCATTGTACCCTGTGATGGGAGATGAGGGATAGCCAAGGGCAGTACTATCTGCTGTTAGGCCTCTGCCGCTTCCCGGTTACCATCCACGCGACGCCCATCAACAGGGAGGCAATGGCCAACGTACTTATCATTCCGGGGGAACTATCACCGGTCTTGGGCACTTCCCGCACATTCGTAAATGTTGCGCTGCCGGCGTAAGGGATGCCGTCCTTTTCCATACTCACCTGTGCCTTGAGACCGCCTGTTTGTGCAGTGGTGGTCACTATCACGGTGTACACGGTACGGTCGTAAGTCATCTTGGGATCTGTACCGGGAATTTCCCGGATGGTATAGATGTAGTTAGTCACTTCACGACTGAACGTGCGATCTGGGAATACGACGCTGCCATCCGCCGCATTTTGGGCTGTGGCCAAGACAGTTCCCGCCTTGTCCCGCAGCTCAAAAGTAAACTGACCGGCGCTTAGTGACGCATTTTTGAGAACCTTGAAGGCTCCAATGGGCACCCGCAAGGTGGGGTAAGTGGGCTTAGTGGGGGGCGGCGGCGCCACATAGGTGTTTGTAACGTTCATACCCTGTACAACGCTGTCAAAGTTCGCGACCTTGTCTTCGTCCACGGTATATAAAATTTCAGTTGCGTCTGTATTGTACTTTAGTAAGCTACCAAAGGTATATCCAAGGTTTGGGAATTCAAGTTTTACATCCGGCACAGGGTCGCCGTTGGCATCTTTGGCCGGCTGTCCATCCGCCAGCAAGCTGATGATGACATCGGGACGATTCTGCGTATCTCCACCTATCCAAGTTTTGGTGCCGGTTACTTCGTATAGTCTGTGCGCCGCCTTCAGATACAGCGGGCCGGTAACCTGCGCGCCATAGGCGGTGAACTCCTCGATGTAGTTCCCGGTAGGGGGAACCATGTGTGCCTTCCAGCGTGGACTTAGCGTTTCCGGACCGTCCACGTACCAGCCATCAATGAGGTGGTTTGCTGACGCGTTGGGGTGTGCGGCATCGAATTCTTCATTCAGAATGCCGGCAAAGGCAGGGCCGAACTTCAACGATGCCTCCCCATTGACAAAGATATCATCACCTGAAAGGAAGGCGCGGTTGTTATAGATTTGGGCACTTTGAGGGAGGGTTGCCGTTCCTGAAGTGATGTGAACGCCGGCACCCCGCAGATACGCGTCTGTTGTGAAAGACGCATACTTGAATACGGAAGTGTAGGCTTTGTTGTTCAAAATGGTGAGGCTGGTTGCCTCGTCAATAACTAACGAGCCGGAAAACAAGTGCAGCGCAGGTCCCTGATTGCCGGTAAGCACCAGCGTTGAGTTGGTTACTGTATTTGCATTGGCACCCAAGTACAAAGCGCCTGGATTGGTCCATTGAGACGCAAGACCAACGATATTATCTTTTACATGAATGATTGCGTTTTCCGCTGTGAGCCCTTCGGTCACATGCACACCATTGGCTCCATTGCTATTGCCATAAAGCGTGGAGTCCCGAACCAGCAAGGTCTGGGCGCTTAACCCATGATCTCCATTTCGGGCAAAATCGACAATGGCTCCCTGAGTAATCGTCCAGTATCCACCGTTGGAGCCATTCCCCGTATTGTTCTGGACGTTTAATGTGCTGCCACCCGAGACACGCACTTCTGATCCTCCGGCCGTACCGGTAATCATTCCGCGTCCGTTACCATTGAAACTTACGGTGGAGCCTCCCGAAATACTCAGAAGATCTCTCTCCTCACTTTCGGTAAAGTAACCACCGAGGGTAAAATTCTCAACGACTACGGTGGATCCGTTCTCGATGCTTGTGGTAATATTGATGCCCTTGGCACCCTGATGTGCTATGCCATAAGTTCTCTGCCCACCACCGTTTAGATTCACGGTAGACTTATCTATAATAAAATTTGTTTTGCCTGAGGCTGAGGTCCCAACCTGAATGTTGGAGTCGGAAGTTCCACTGACATCGTTTGTCATGTACAGTTCCATATTCAACA
>JAAZBU010000095.1 GCA_012513645.1 Clostridiales bacterium
CCATGCCCGGCAGCATCACATCCAGGATGGCCAGGTCATAGTCGTTGTCTGTCAGCAGGCGCACGGCCTGCAGGCCGTCATAGCAAAGCTGCGGCTCGCAGCCGCTGACCCGCAGCGTCATCGCGATCAGCTCCGCGATGGCGCTGTCATCCTCTACAATCAGTACACGCTGGGCCATACTTCCTCCGTGACAACATCATACCACAGCGGGCGGTGTGAGTTGTCACCAAGTTGTAACGCCGGGCTATTGGGTTTCGCTCTATTGTGTGACAGGGCGGGAGGGGATATACACCACCCGGTCCGTCATGGGGAAGGGAAAGTTGTCCGCCGTGGGGGCATTGCCCGCCGCCAGCAGCGCGGCCAGCTCCACCACCGCCTGGGCCTGTTGGGCGGCGTCATTTTCCACGGTGCCGTACAGGGCGCCCTGGGCAATGGCCTCCATGGCGGGGGCGGTGGCATCCACACCGATGACCGGGATGGTCTGCGCGCCGGCGAAGTAGCCCGCGGCCTTCAGCGCGTCGATGGCGCCCAGCGCCATGTCGTCGTTGTTGGCGATGACCAGTTCCACCCGGTGTCCGTAGACGTTGAGCAGCATGGCCATGCGCTCCTGGCCCAGGCCCTTCTCCCAGTAGGCGGTTTCCTCGGCCAGCTTCTGTACGCGCAGGCCTTCCTGGGTAAGCGCGCGCACCGAGAACAGGCTGCGCAGCTCGGCATCCTGATGGCCGGGCTCGCCGCGCAGCAGCACATACTGGATGATGCCGTCGCCGTTCAAATCCTGCTCGGGGTGGGCGCGGAAATAGTCGGCGGCCAGCTTCCCCTGCAGCTCGCCCTGCTGACGGGGGTCGATGCCCACATAGTAGGCGTTGTCGTAGGCGGCCAGGTCCTCGCGCAGGGGCTCGCGGTTAAACAAAATCAGCGGCAGGTTATGTTGCCGCGCCAGGGCGATGAGGTACACGGCGCTCACCCGGTCCACCGGGTTGACGGCCAGGATGTCCACCCCGTCCGCAATCATCTGCAGCACCTGGTCATTCTGCCGGTTCTGGTCGTTCTGGGCGTAGACGATTTGAAAATCCAGCGTGCCCTGGCTGCGCTCGCGTATCTGGCCCAGCAGGCTGCCGATGAAGGTGTCGCGCGACGAATAGGCGCATATGCCCACGCGCGGCAGTTCCGCGCGGGCGGCTGCCGGGCCCAGCAGGGTCAGCAGCAGGCATAGGGTGAGCCAGCGTTTCATACGCGCCTCCTTGAAGATAGGGTGCTGCCGTTAATCCAGCAGGGGGAACATCAGCTTGACGTTCTCGGGGTCGTACAAGGTGTCCGGGGTGACCAGGCGCTGGGGCACCAGGTGCAGCGAGGGTTTCAGCTCCCCCGTGTGCAGGCTGTCCAGCAGCGCACCGGCCATGTAACCCAGGGCATAGGGGTCATCGGCCACCAGCCCTTGCAGCAGGCCCTGTTCCATCAGGGGCACGGCCTCCTCGCCCCGGCCAAAGCCCACCAGCGGCAAATCGCCCGGCAGCAGGCCCTGCGCCTTGCGCTGTGCCATGGTGGCCAGCGCGGCGTCATCCAGCGCCAGCAAGCAAGCGGTGTCGGCATTGATGTCATTCAAATGGGAGGGGTTGAGCAATGTATAGGGCACATCGCCCAGCGCGCTCAGCACACCTTCCAGGCGCAACACCTGGCGGGCATTCCCGGCATCCGCCACCATGGTAATGGGGCCTTGTGGGGCCAATTCACGCACAAATTCACCCGCCTGGCGGCCGCCGTCCAGGTCATCGGGCAATACGCAGATTTCGCCGCGCAGGGATTGCTCTACCACCACCACGGGGTACCCCTGCTGATGCAGGGCGGCGGTGATGTCGGCTGCCTTGCGCGGCGCGAACAGGTACACCGTATCCACCTCGGCCGGCGCGGGCGGCAGGCCATCCAACCCCAGCCCGTTGAGGCGCTCCACGCTCAGCGTGCCGCCGCGCTGCTGCACCGCCCCCTGCAGGCCCTTGCGCAGCTGCATCAGATAGGCGCCGGTATCGCTCTCCACCAGCAGCAAAGTACGGGGCGCGGCCTGCGCGGGGGTTGCTTCCCCCGCCCGGCTGAAGCCCCACAGTAACACCAGCCCCGCCGCCAGGGCACAGCACAGGGCCAATGTTACAGCGCGCCTCATGAGGGCACCTCCTGATGGGCGGGCAGCCGGATGGTGACCGTGGTGCCCTCGTCCTCCTGGCTTTGGATGGTGAGGCCATACTGCTGCCCATAGGTCAGCTGGATGCGCTCGTGCACATTCTTCAGGCCAATGCCGCTGCTGCCCGCGGGCGAGGTGAGCAGCGCCGCCTGCTTTTCGG
>JAAZBU010000096.1 GCA_012513645.1 Clostridiales bacterium
GGTTGACGTTGAAGTTGACGCTCATGTTGAGCGCCAGGCCGTAACGCTTGCGGTCCTCCGTCAAAAATGCCAGGCCCCTCTGGATGGACTGCTTGGGGTTTTTGATGTTGACGGGCTTGCCGTCGATCAGCACCTCGCCGCTGGCCAAGGGATCGGCGCCGGTGATGGCGCGCATCACCTCGCTGCGGCCGGAGCCCACCAGCCCATACATGCCAAAGATCTCCCCCTGGCGCACTTGGAAGCTGATATCGCTGAACACGCCCGGCTGATTGAGATGTCGCACCTCAAGCACCACGGGGCCGGGCTGCCGGCGGTCGATGGAGTACATCTCCTCCAGCTTGCGGCCCACCATCAGCGAGATCAGTTTTTCTTCATCCAGCTCATTGGCGGGCAGCGTGGCCACCAGCTGGCCGTCCTTGAGGACAGTCACCATGTCGCAGATACGGAAAATCTCCTCCAACCGGTGGGAGATATAGATGATGCCGCACCCTGCCTCCTTGAGGCGGTGTATCAGCGCAAACAGCTGCTCCACCTCCTCATTGGTGAGCAGCGCCGTGGGCTCGTCAAAGATGATGACCTTGGCGTTTTCGTGCACAATTTTGCCAATGGCCACCATCTCCTGCTTGGCGATGGGCAAATCCTTGAGCATCACCGAGGGGTCGATGTCCACGCCAATCTGGGCCAGGGCTTCCTTGGTCTCCCGGTGTACGCGCGGCCAGTCAATGAAAGGGCCGTTGCGCGGCAGCTTGCCCAGAAACAGGTTTTCGCCCACGGACAGGTGGGGCGCCATCATGACATCCTGATACACAGCACCGATGCCCAGCGACAGCGCGGCGGCCGGGTTATGGATGTCGGTTTTTTGCCCTTCGATATAGATCTCACCGCCCGGATCGGCCCTGTGCGCGCCTGTCAGCACCTTGATGAGGGTGGACTTGCCCGCGCCGTTCTCGCCAACCAGGGCGTGAATCTCCCCCGCGCGCACCGTCAGGGATACGCCGTTCAGCGCCCTGACGCCGGGGAAGGTTTTTGATATATTGCTCAGCCTGACCAGTTCTTTTCCGGGGGTGCTCATGCTCATCCCTCACAACTCGCCGCCGCGGGCGGCAGTCCTGCCATCAAAAAACTGCGGTTTTTTGATGGTCAAAGCCTTCGGCCCTCCGCCTCTCACTTCGTTCCCGGGCGGCGGAGGGCAAGGAAACCCTTGCTTACGCAAGGCCTTCCGCGCCACCGCGCATGTCGCTGGCGCGGATTGCAGTCAGAGGGCAAGCCCTCCGACACCTCCCTGAGGTTTGTTGATGCTCTGTCGCCGCGGCGGGCGGCAGTCTTGAATGCTGGCCAACCCACGATGCCCGTGGGTTGGCCAGCCTGTGCTATGTCGGGTTAATCAGGGAAGCTTCTTGGTGGTCGGGTCCAACAGGCCCTGGATGTCCGCATCGTTGAAGTTGGCCAGCGTCACGATGGTGGCACCGGTGTCCACTTCCTTGGGAATCTCGCGGCCGTTGAGCTTCTCCCACGCAAAGTCTACGCCCTTGTAGCCCATGCCGTAGGGATCCTGCAGAATCAGCGCCTTGAGGTCGCCATTCTGTACGGCGTTGATCTCTTCGGGGTCGGAGTCAAACGCGATGCCGACGATCTTGTCCTTGAGCTCGCGCTCGGAGATCACGCGGGCCACGCCGCTGCCGGTCACGTTGTTGCAGCCGAAGAAGCCGATGATGTTCTCGTTGGCGCTAATCAGGTCCTCCGCGGCGGTGATGGACTTCACCATGTCGTTGTCGGTGTAGCGGGTCTGCAGCAGCTCCACCTCGGGGGCGATCTCCGCCATCTTGTCGCGGAAGCCCTGCTCGCGGTCGGTCAGCACCTGCACGCCGGCCATGGCGTTGACGATGCCCACCTGGCCCTTGGGCTCGATGCCCAGTTCCTTCCAGGAGTCCAGCATCTGCTGGGCAGCCAGGCCGCCGCCGACGTAGTTGTTGGTGGCCAGGAAGGAGTCGTACACATCCTCGTTGAGGCGGTTGTCAATGGTGATGACCACGATGCCCTTCTCCTGCGCGTCGCGCAGCGCGGGGATGGTGGCGTCAGACGACGTGGAGGAGATAACGATCGCCTTGGGGTTGGTGCTGACCACGTCCTCCAGGATGGAGACCTGCTGGTCGATGTCCGCCTCCGTGGGCGGGCCGTAGGTGGTGATCTTCACGCGGTCCGGGAATTCCTTGCCGTAGTTCTCAGCACCTACCAGCACATACTGCCAGAAGTCGGAGGTGGTGGCCTTGATGATAACGGCCACATCCACGGGCGCCTCGACGGCGTGGATCATGGTGGGCACGATGAGCATCATGGCAACGAGCAACA
>JAAZBU010000008.1 GCA_012513645.1 Clostridiales bacterium
GGCATCAAATCAGCGGCATGGCACAGGCCATGCCGCTTTGCTGTTGGTGTTTAATGCGTGTTCTTGCGAATATCATAAAAGACGAGATGGGCATCGGCAGGCCTCAGTTCCCCCCGCCGGAAGGCAGCGTAATCCAGCCGCAGGGCATGATCCCGCGGCTGGTACAGCCAGGGCATCATGCTGACATAGGCGATGGTGCGGTCCCGGCTGATGGCCATGTGAAGCCGGCAGGTGTCCAGATCCGGGTCAATGGCTGTGCCATTGGCCCACATGCAGCCCATATCCGCTGCAAAGGTGAGGAAGTGCCGCTCATCTTGGGCATTCACTTCAAAGTAAACGCATGGCCTGTGCCCGACGACCTGATCCCGGAACCGGTCGAAGGTGGAGATGGTGTTCATGATATTTCCTCCCGCATGGTTGCTCGGCGGCTGATTCATCAGCATCCGCCGGCCCGCCACAGGAGCAACAAAAAACAACCCATCACAGATGGGCCGTGCACTGCCCATCGTTCAGCCTTTAGCACCTTGCTTATCCGCAGGTTGCTGTGTGGTCACAGGGGCTGTCCCTCGCACACTCTCTATGGCAATGCCAGTATATCGCCGGGGTACAGGGGTGTCAAGGCGGTGTGCGGACGACGGTTTTGCGCGGGTGTGGGATTGTAAAAATGGTGTAAAAAATGATTGCCACCGCCAACATCCCTTGCCTGCGGACAAAAACATGGGTATGATGCCCCGGGAGGGTGACACAATTGAGTGAACTGTTAAGTACGTCCAAGCTGTCCAAGCGCTACGGCAAGAAGTTTGCCCTGCATGATGCAGATATCCACATCCCCCAGGGGGAGATCTACGGCCTGATCGGCCGCAACGGCGCGGGCAAGACCACGCTGCTCAAGCTGATCAATAGCCAGATCACCGCCACCTCGGGGGAAATCCACCTCAAGGGCCAGAAAATGCGCTTTGGCGTGCCCACCATCCGCATCGGCGCGCTGGTGGAAAGCCCCGGCCTGTACCCGGATTGCAGCGCCCGGGAAAACCTGGTCTACAAGGCCATCGCCCTGGGGCACAACAAGCCGGGCTATATCGACCGGCTGCTCAGCATTGTGGAATTGTCCGACACCGGCAAGAAGAAAGCCAAGCAGTTCTCTCTGGGCATGAAGCAGCGCCTGTCCATCGCCCTGGCGCTGGTGGATGATCCCGAGCTGCTGATCCTGGACGAGCCCATCAACGGCATGGACCCCCAGGGCATCAAGGACATCCGCGAGATGCTGGTCAAAATCAACCGCGAGATGGGTGCCACCATTCTGATATCCAGCCACATCCTGGATGAGCTGGCCAAGTTTGCCACCCGCTACGGCATCATCAAGGATGGCAAGGTGCTGCGGGAGTTTACCCGCGAGCAGCTGGAGCAGGAAAACCGCTCAGACATCCGCATTGAATCCCCCCAGATTGAGCAGATAGAGGCCGCCCTGCGCGAGGGCATGGCCTTCACCCGCATGCAGCGCCAGGGCGACAACACTTTGCTGGTGCAGGAGGGCGTGGAGCGCCACGAGCAGGTGAGCCGCCTGCTGTTTGATAAGGGGCTGTACGTGTCGCAGTTCTACGTGCGCCATGAGTCGCTGGAGGACTACTTCATGGGCCTGACGGGAGGGACGGTGCAATGATGGGACGGTATCTGTCGATGGACATCCGACGCATGCTGCGCACCCGCAGCCTGTACATCAGCATGCTGGTGTCGCTGATCTTCCTGGCCTTTTTCTCGATCGCCAGCTACTTTGTCACCGGCATCGCGTCGGACATGATGCCCGGCGGGCATGGGCCGCTGCCCCCCAGCGAGATGCTGGTGCAGGCCCGCAAAATGATGAATATCAACTACTTCCTGGGCTTCTTCTTCACGCTGCCCGGGCTGCGGCTGCTGCACATGCTGCTGGCGCTGTTTGCGGCCGGGTTCCTCAGCAAGGAACACCACACCGGCTACCTCAAAAACATGCTCAGCATCCCCCGCATGCGCGAAAAATGGCTGGTGAGCAAGATGGTCACGCTGCTGCTGGCCTCGCTGCTGTTTTACGCGGTGTTTTTGCTGGCGTGTATGATCACGGTGCTGCTGTTTGGCAACGCGGTGGAGATCGCCTGGGGCCAGGTGGGCCCCTTCATGGGCATGCAGTTGTCGGTGGATATGGCGCTGTTTGCCCTGATCATGCTGGTGGTGACGGTCATCCAGACCAAGACCGCGGCGGTAATCAGCGCGCTGATGCTCAGCTTCAACATGCAGGGGCTGCTGTACCTGCTGCTGGATCAGATCGGCTTTCTGCCCTTCCGACTGCGCGACTACGGCATGATGAACCTGGCCGGGCAGCTGAGCCTGCCGGGCAGCCTGATGAGCTTCCTCAGCGAGGGCGAGCCCGTGACCGCTGCCCGCCTGCTGCCCCTCAGCCTGGGCTGGCTGGCGGTGGCGCTGCTGCTGAGCTGGCTTGCGCTGCGGCGGGTGGATTATAAGGGGTAGGCGGGGCCGCGCGTGACAGGCATTCTCCCTTTGCCCCAGGGCGCCATTAATTTCATACGACACATCAAAGGGCATGGCAAGCGTCAACTGAAAAATTGATGCTTGTTATATTTCTTGAACAAGGCGCAAAAGAATGATATTATAATCATATAAAATGGCCTGCCGGAACAATCCGGGGCTGAACACAACCGAAGGAGGAATATATGACCAAGAGAATCATTCCCCTGCTGCTGGCGCTGGTCATTGCGCTGGGCATCGGCCTGGCCCCCATGGCCCAGGCGGAGACCGCCATCACCCTGGACGACGTGAACCGCTTCCTCAACGAGAGCGCCAAGCTGGGCGAGGGCAGCAAGGCCAACCCGGTGGCCGTGATCCCCATCAACCACATCGACGGGCCTCAGGAGGAAGACCTGTTCTACGGCTTTGTCACCTTCAAGTATGTGGCCCGCAACTACATCAAGTACCAGATCAGCTTCATCAGCTGCACTTGCCGCTCGGCCGACGTGAACTACTGGACCACCGCCTACGTGGACCTGACGCTGCCCGAGAGCGGCCTGCTGGATGACGCATCTATCCGCACCCTGTCCTTCGGCCCGGACGGCACCGGCAAGTACGCCGCCGGCTTCTGGGGCGACAGCAACCCCATCCCCTCCGGCCAGACCTTTGAGATGATCGATACCCAGTATGTGCCGTACTTTGTGGGCAAGACCTATGGGCAGATCAAGGGCCTGAGCACCATCGCCGATATCGACCTCAATGATTACCAGGCCGGCGAGGGCCGCGCGGACTATCAGATCGACACCTGGACGGGCGCTACGGTATCCACCAACAACATCCTGCGCATGCTGCAGGCCCTGATGCGCCACCACGGCACCGATCCCTTCTTTGCCAACGATGATAGCCTGAAGGCAGAAGCCGTTGTGGAGACCGCAGCCCAGGCGCCCAAGGCCGAGGAAGCGGCCGCCCCCGCGGCCAGCCAGGACCTGCTGCCCCTGCCGGCCCCTGTGGACACCACCAAGACCTACAAGCCCAGCAAGGACGAAGCCGAGGTGCCCTGCACCGAGGGCAGCTTTGGCCCCACCTGCTCAGCCATCACCAATGAAAACCTGATTGAGTATCTGGG
The DNA here is from genome assembly GCA_012513645.1 of Clostridiales bacterium. GTDB lineage: Bacteria > Bacillota > Clostridia > Christensenellales > Aristaeellaceae > UBA1038. The sequence goes on from JAAZBU010000008.1 coordinate 3,623, forward strand.
CCGCCCGGACATCCTGTACATCGACACGCGCGACTTTGAGGACTACCTCAAGAAGCACTTCCGCAACTTTGAGGTGGTGCCCTTCTTCGCGCTGGTGTTCAACGCCGAGGCCCACACCAACCCCGAGCTGCCCCAGTTGTACGGCGGCACCCCCACCGAGCCTGTGCCGGTGTATGAGGAGTCCGACCAGCTGCTGGAGGTGCTCTTCCCCAAGGATAAGACCCTGTTTATCATGTGCCAGTCCGGCGGCCGCGTGGGCATGCTGATGAACATCCTCAAGGCCCGCGGCTGGGATATGAGCAAGATCTACAACGTGGGCGGCATGGCCCAGTACACCGCCCCCGAGTACAAGCCCTACATCACCGATACGGCCGAGTTTGTGCTGCAAGGCACCTACACCATCGAGGGGCTGACCCGCATCGCGCCGTAATAATACAGGAAGCCAGTTTTACAACATGGCCGGCAGCGCTCCATGGGGCGCTGCCGGTTTTTAGGTTGGAGAACACATATCATTCTGAATTTTATACAATAATCAAGCAAGCGTGACTCCAGAAACACGCTCGTTTCGTAGCGCCCTGCAACCCGCCTCCTTCAGGCTTGCAGGGGCATGGGGATATGTTTGCATTCTCTTCCCATCGGATCCATCACCGCAGCAACCCTAACTATGCTATGATCAAAACGGCAATCAGACGGCGGCAGAAAGGCTTCCCTTTGAGCGCGAGATAGACAAAATATAAACGGATAACGAGATAGAAAAAACAGGAAATGATAAAAAACGGCCTTTTTCGATTGCAAATAAGCATGCATATTTGATATAATTATGCCGTTCAAGGGCATGCCCTAAAAAAGAAGGAGCGAAGCAAACGAATGAAAAGGACGATTCTTGCGCTGTTACTGATCCTGTCCCTGATGGTGGGCCTGGTTGGCCTGGCCGAAGCACCGGCCATGAAGCCCGGCGTGTACACCGGCACGGGCAAGGGCCTCAATGGAGACGTTGTGGTGGAGGTGGAGGTCGACGAGCAGGCCATCCTGTCCGTCAAGGTGACCAAACACCAGGAGACGCCGCAGATCTCTGACCCGGCCATCGAGCAGGTGCCGGCAGACATCATCAAATACCAGACGGTGGGGGTGGACACGGTGACCAACGCCACCATCACCGCCCAGGCCATCATCGACGCCGCCAAGGCAGCGCTGCTTGAGGCGGGCGCCAGCGAGGAAATCATCACCAAGCCCGCAGAAAAGGAAGCCGTGCAGGCCGGTGAAAAGAAGACTGGCACCTATGACATCATCATCATTGGCGCGGGCGGCGCGGGCATGAGCGCGGCCTACGAGGCCAAAAAGGCAGGGGCCAACGTAATCGTGCTGGAAAAGACGGGCAATGTGGGCGGCAACACGCTGATGGCCGGCTCCGCCATGAACGCGGCCGACGCCGAGCTGCAGCAGGCCAATACCATGGGGCAGTCCGAGATTGACAAGATCATGGACATGGTGAACCTGGAGCCCCAGAACGACCTGATGAAGGCCTGGCAGGACACCGTGCGCCAGGATATGGAAAAGTACATGGCCGACAAGGCCACCTATCTGTACGACTCGCCCGCGCTGCACAAGCTGCAGACCTATGTGGGCGGCGACTATGTGGGCAAGGCTGAGCTGCTGGAGATCTTTGGCAACTCGGCGCTGGACAGCGTCAAGTGGCTGGCAGACAACGGCGCCACCTGGAAGCCCGGTGTCACCACCGCGGTGGGCGCCACCTGGATGCGCAGCCACAACCCCACGATGGACCTGGGCACAGCCGGCTCTGCCTTTGTGCTGCCCCAGAGCAACCACTACAAGGAGCTGGGCGGCGAGGTGCTCTTTGACCACAAGGCCGAGGAGCTGGTAAAGAACGACGCCGGGCGCGTGGTGGGCGTCAAGGGCACCATGCCCGACGGCACCGCCTTTGAATACACCGCGACCAAGGCCGTCATGATCGCCACCGGCGGCTTTGGCGCCAACGTGGAGATGCGCCAGAAGTACAACAAGCACTGGGCCGACCTGGGCGAAAATGTGGGCACCACCAACGTATTCACCGCCACGGGCGACGGCATTGTGATGGGTGAGGCAGCCGGCGCCAACCTGATCGGCATGGAGTGGATCCAGATGATCCCCACCAGCAACGACTCCTTCACCGCCGGCATCAACAATGCCATCTTCACCAACCTGGAGGGCGACCGCTTCATACGCGAGGATGGGCGCAGGGACGAGCTGTCTGCCGCGATTTTGCAGCAGCCCGGCCAGCGCTTCTTCAAGATTGTGGACACCCACACCACGGTGGATGAGCTGGGCGGCTTCACCTACAAGGGCGTTGCCATTGAAGACCGTGTGAAGGAAGACTATGTGGCCTATGGCGAAACGCTCGAAGAGCTGGCCCAGGATTCCGGCATGGACCTGGCCAAGCTGACCGCGTCCATCGAGCAGTACAACAAGGCTGTGGAAGAGAAGAGCGACCCGCTGGGCCGTCAGCTGTTTGACCAGAAGATTGACCGCGGCCCCTACTACGCCATCCTGGGCGAGGTGAAGGTGCACCACACCATGGGCGGCCTGGAGATTAACGAGAAAACCCAGGTGCTGGACGCTCAGGGTCAGGTCATCCCCGGCCTGTACGCGGCGGGCGAGGTGACCGGCGGCATCCACGGCTCCAACCGGCTGGGCGGCAACGCCATCACCGACGTCATCACCTTTGGCCGCATCGCCGGCCAGGAGATGGTGAAGGAGCAGTAAGCCAAACACCAACCTTGACCGGTTTGCAGCGGCAAGTGGCCTGTCTGCAACGCGGTTCCCTGATAACTAATCCCTCTGCCCGGCTGTATATGCGGCCGGGCAGAGGGATTTACACCATCAAAAAACTGCGGTTTTTTTGATGGTCAAGTCTTTGGCCCTCCGCCTCTCACTTCGTTCCCGGGCGGCGGAGGGCAAGGAAACCCTTGCTAACACAAGGCCTTCCGCGCCACCGCGCATGTCGCTGGCGCGGATTACAGTCAGAGGGCAAGGCCCTCCGACACCTCCCTTGGGTTTGTTGATACAAAGAAAACTGGTACCGACAAGACGCAAACCGCAAGCCTGCCGGCGTCTGGTTACCTGCCTTGTATGGTATATTGATACCGAATAGTACCAGCGAGGGCCGCAGGCCCGCAGACTGATAGTAAGCAGGAGGGACGCCATGATCAGGAAGATTGTTGCCTTGATGCTGATGCTGAGCATCACCCTTGGCCTGGCCGCCATGCCAGGTGCCGCCGCGGCAACGGAGAGGCCGGGCTTTACATCGCCCGAGGAGGCGGCCACCGCCTACCTGGAGGGGCTGCGCGATCAGGATTTTGACCGTATGCTGTCCGCCTTTGCAGTGGAAAGCCTGGCGGATTGATATCAGCTGGCTTCTCTGGTGGGCAAAGTGAGGGCTTACACCCATTCTTTTGATATGCGGCTGCCCAGTACCGGCGATTTTGCCCGCCGCCTCAACGCCGAGTCGCGCAGGGCGGCCCTGACCAACGCCATCATCGGCCAGTTTATGTACTACAACACGCCGGCCGCCTTGAACGAATTTCAGCCCTCCAACCTGCCAACGCCCGAGGAGCAGGCGGCCTTTCTGGCTGCCTTTGAGGCAGCGGCGCAGCACCATGTGTTTGCCGACCTCCAGGTGACGGGCGCCAAGCAGCCGCTTGAGATATTGGGCGAGGATAAAATGGAGGGATACCAGCGGGGGATCACGGGTCAGTTGGCCGACTTTGGCCTCCTGCCGGACGACCTGGCCGAGATCGGCCTCACGTTTGAGGCAGATGGGCAAAGCTGGCTTTTTCTCGCGCAGGCTGTCCGCCTGAACGACCGCTGGTACCTCAAAGCGCTCAGCGGCGTGGTGGGCGCCATGATGGGCGTTGGGTTTGCCCAGGGCGGATTAATGAGTCAATAACAGGCACTCATTCTAGATTAGGAAAGAAAACCGTGGCCGCTATGAAAGCGGCCACGGCCGGTTGTTTATTGTCGCGCTATACGCGCAGGCGGTAGTTGTAGATGATGCCCCCGGAGGGGCTCTCGTGGCGGAAGGCTTCAAAGCCGCGGTTGGTCAGCTCGGGGTCGGGGCCTTTGCGCATAAACTCATCATCGCCGTTGCAGATGATCAGCCAGCCGCCGGGCTTGAGCACGCGGCGCATCTCGGCCAGCTCGCCCTCATAGTCGTCGCCCACCACATGGCCGGACAGCACGGCGTCAAAGGTGGCCTTTTCATACGGCAGGCAGTCGGCCATACCGTCCAACACCTTCATGTTTTGAATGCCGCGGGCGGCAATCTGGTCGCGCATGTATTCGCGCAGGCGGTCGCAGGGTTCGCTGGCGTAGACGCGCAGGGCGTCCCGGGCGGCGGCAAAGGCCAGGCGGCCGGTGCCCGCGCCCACATCCAGCACCACCATGCCGGTGAGGTCGATCAGCTCGTCCAGCCATTTGCGGTCCCAGTCGGCGATGTAGTTCACGCGTTCCATCACCTCGGGCCAGGCGTAGACGACAAAGGTTTCGTGATGCTGCAAAAAGTCCGCTTCGGCCTGCCGGGCCGCCTGATCATCCAGACCGGGCGGCACGAGCGCCAGCGCAGCATCCATATATGCGGCAGACTCCGGCGCCTTGTGGCGGCAGAAATCCGCGACATGGGGAAAACGGCTGAGCGCGCTGCCCGCCAGCAGTTGGTAGGCATCAGGGTTTTGATCGGCGGACTGGTCGCTGAACAGGTAGCGCAGCACCCAGCGGTCGAAGTACAGCAGAGTGTCCATGGTATAGTCCAGGGGGTTGATCCAATTGTATGGCATAAGTCCTCCGTTTGTTGATGGCGGAGGACGCCGCCGGCCTCAGGCGGTGGGCGTCCTCCCTGGGTTGGATGGGTACCTCATGCTGTTCAATTTCATATTGACCCCTCCCTTTTCTGTTGCTGGGGCCATGGTAGCGCATGGATAAAGGGGTGTCAATCAGAGCAATACAACAGAAGAACAAGATGCCCTTTCATTTTCCTTGCACTTCATCATGATAAAGTGATACTATGCTACAACGATAGAGGGGAGGGGATGGCGTGTCGATGCAGCGAAACCAGCAGCTGGACCAGCTGTACCGGGCGGTGCTGTGCCTGCGCAGCGAGGAGGAGTGCCGGGCTTTTCTGGAGGACCTGTGCACCATCCAGGAGGTGGAGGACATGCGCAAGCGCCTGGAGGTGGCGCGCCTGCTAGACGGCGGCGTCAACTATCAGGAGATCGGCCAGCAGACCGGCATGAGCACGGCCACCATCAGCCGGGTGAACCGCAGCCTGCGCTACGGGGCGGAGGGCTATCGGCTGGTGCTGGGCCGCCTGGCTGAGCAGGGAGGCGCTGATGCAGATCGCTGAGGGATTGCTGGGGGCCGACGAACGGGCCATGCTGCGCCTGCGGCAGCTATACTCTGACAGCGGCTACAGGCGCTTTCGCATGAGCAAGTTTGAGCACTACGACCTGTATGCCCAAAACCGGGATGTGCTGGTATCCGACCGGGTGCTCACCTTTACCGATGCGGGCGGCGGCCTGAAGGCCCTGCGGCCGGATGTCACGCTGTCCATCGTGAAGGCCTATCGGGACGGGCAGACCGAGCGCCTGCAATACAACGAGACCATCTACCGGCCGGATTCGCCGGACGGCGAGTTCCGCGAGATCATGCAGTCCGGCGTGGAGCTGCTGGGCCGGGTAGGCACGCAGGAGGTGTGCGAGGTGCTGGTGCTGGCCGCCCGCAGCCTGCAGGCGCTGGGCGAGGGGTACATGCTGACGCTGTCCCACATGGGCTTGCTGCGCGGCGCGCTGGCCCGCGCCACGGCGGATGCCGGCCTGCGCCAGGAGTTAGTGGCCCTGATTGGCAGCAAGAATGCGGGCGGCCTGGCGGCGCTGTGCGCGGCGCGGGGCATACCAGAGGACGCGCAGGAGCGGCTGATGCTGCTGGTCAGCCTGTCGGGCGGGCCGGACAGCGTGCTGCCTGAGCTGCGCGGCGCCGGCTTTGCCGGGGAGGATTTGTCGGCGCTGGAGGACAGCTGCGCGGCGCTGCAACAGGCCGGCTTTGGCGGCAATGTGCGGCTGGACTTCTCCATCGGCACCGACGCGGCCTACTACGGCGGCATCGTGTTTCGCGGCTACCTGGCCGGGCTGCCCCGCAGCGTGCTGTCGGGCGGGCGGTACGACCCGCTGCTGCGCCGGTTTGGCAAATCCTCAGGCGCGGTGGGCTTTGCCGTGTATCTGGACCAGCTGGAGCGGCTGGCGAATGGAGGGGCCTCATGCTGAACATTGCGCTGCCCAAGGGGCGACTGGGCGAAAAGGCCTATGATCTGTTTGCCCGAGCGGGCTACCCCTGCCCGGAGCTGCTGAGCGACAGCCGCAAGCTGCTGTTTGAAAACCCGCAGCAGGGCGTGTGCTACTTCTGGGTGAAGCCGGCGGACGCGGCCATCTACGTGGCCCGCGGCGTGGCCGACCTGGGCGTGTGCGGCAAGGATATTCTGATGGAGCAAAGCCCCGATGTGTACGAGCTGATGGACCTGGGCATCGGCCGCTGCCGCATGGACGTGGCCGCCATGAAGGACTTTGCCGACGACCCGGCCCGTACCCTGCGGGTGGCTACCAAGTTTCCACGCGTGGCCAGGTGGTGGTATGATGCGCTGGGCCGCACGATTGACATCATCCAGCTGTCGGGCTCCATCGAGCTGGCGCCGCTGCTCAAGCTGTCGGACGTAATTGTGGACATTGTAGAGACCGGGGCCACCCTGCGCGAAAATGGGCTGGAAAGCCGGGAGACGCTGTTTGACATCAGCGCCCGGCTGATCGCCGGCCGGGCGGCCTACCAGTTTAAGCAGCAGGAGATCGAAACATTGATGAACAGGATGCGGGAGGCGCTGTGATCAGGATATTGTACGCAGACCGGGAGACCCGGGAGAGCATCTTCGGCATCGGGGAGCAGGCCGCCGCCTCGCGGGAAGCGGTGGCAGCTATCCTCGCCCGCGTGCGGGACGAGGGGGACGCCGCGGTGCTGGACCTGACGCACCGCTACGACGGCTGCCGCCTCGACGCGCTGGCCGTCAGCCCCCGGGAGATGGAGGAGGCGCTGGCCGCGGTGCCCCCCGAATTTGTGGCCGTGATGCAGGCCGCCGCCCGCAACATCCGCGCCTACCACGAGCGGCAGGTGCGCCACGGCTTTCTGCTGGATGACCGCCCGGGCGTGACCTGCGGCCAGCGCATCGTGCCCATTGAGCGGGTGGGGCTGTATGTGCCCGGCGGCACGGCGGCCTACCCCAGCTCGGTGCTGATGAACGCCATCCCGGCCCAAATCGCCGGCTGCCCGCTTATCGTGATGGCCACGCCCCCGGGGCCGGACGGCCGCATCAACGCGGGCATTCTGGCCGCGGCACAGGTGGCCGGGGTGACCGAGGTGTACAAGATGGGCGGCGCCCAGGCGGTGGCGGCCCTGGCCTATGGCACGCGCAGCGTGCCGCAGGTGGACAAGATCGTCGGCCCGGGCAACGCGTGGGTGGCCGAGGCCAAGCGCCAGGTATACGGCCAGGTGGGCATCGACATGATCGCCGGGCCCAGCGAGATCCTGATTATCGCCGATGCCGCCAGCGACCCGCGCCATGTGGCGGCCGACCTGCTCAGCCAGGCCGAGCACGACCGGCTGGCCGCCGCCGTGCTGGTGACCGACAGCGAGGCCCTTGCCCAAGCCGTGCAGCAGGAGGTGGAGCGCCAGCTTGATACACTGCCCCGGCAGGAGATCGCCCGCGCGTCCATCGACAGCCGCGGCAAGATCATCGTGGCCAAGAATATTGAGGAAGCTGTGGACATCGCCAACCGCATCGCCCCCGAGCACCTGGAGCTGTGCGTGGACGCGCCCTTTGACCTGCTGCCCCGCATCGTCAACGCGGGCAGCGTGTTTCTGGGCCGCTGGTGCCCGGAGGCCATGGGCGACTATTTTGCCGGCCCCAACCACACGCTGCCCACCAGCGGCACGGCGCGGTTTTCCAGCGCGCTGTCGGTGGATGATTTTATAAAGAAAATACAGTTCAGCTACTATACCCGCGAGGCGTTGCGCCGGGAGAAGGACCAGGTGGCCCTGTTTGCCCGGAGGGAGGGGCTGGAGGCCCACGCCCGCAGCGCGCTGAGCCGCTTTGAGGAGGAACAGCCATGAGCCGTTTCATGGGCGCCCGCTACAGCCTGTTTGACGCCTACACGCCGGGCGAGCAGCCGCAGGACAGGCAGTACATCAAGCTCAACACCAACGAATCGCCCTACCCGCCCTCGCCCAAGGTGCGCCAGGCGCTGGATGCCGGCGAGATCGAAGACCAGCGCCTGTACCCGGACCCGGAGTGCACGGCGCTGCGGGCCAAGCTGGCGCAGGTGTATGACCTGCAGCCCGATCAGCTGCTGTGCGGCAACGGGTCAGACGAGCTGCTCAGCTTTGCCTTCATGGCCTGGGGCAGCCGGGGCGCGGCCTTTGCCGATGTCAGCTATGGCCTGTACCGGGTGCTGGCTGACCTGCACCAGGTGAAGGCGCACATCGTGCCGCTGCGCGAGGGCTTTGTGCTGGATGACAGGGACTACCTGGGCCTGAACCGCCTGATCGTCATCGCCAACCCCAACGCCCCCACCGGCCTGGCATTAAAGCCCCGGCAGTTGGCCCTCATCGCCGAGCAAAACCCGGATGGCGTGGTGTTGGTGGACGAGGCGTATGTGGACTTTGGAGCAGAGAGCTGCCTGCCGTTGGTGGGCCGCTACGACAACCTGTGCGTGGTGCAGACTTTCTCCAAATCCCGCTCGCTGGCCGGGGCGCGTCTGGGCTTTGCGGCCGGCCCGGCGGAGCTGATGCGCGATCTCAAAAAGATCAAGAACGCCATCAACCCCTACAATGTAAGCCGGCTGACGCAGCGGGGGGGCATCGCGTCGCTGGAGGATGCGGACTACTTTTTGCTCAACACCCGGGCCATCATGCAGACGCGGGAGAATACGGCGCGCAGCCTGACCGCGATGGGCTTTGAGGTGCTGCCCTCGCGCACCAACTTCCTGTTTGCCCGTCATCCGGGCATCGGCGGGGCGGCGCTGTACATGGCGCTTAAAAAGCGGGGCGTGCTGGTGCGCCACTTCGGCGCGGAGCGCACCAAAGACTATGTCCGCATCACGGTGGGCAGCCAGGAGCAGATGGCCGCCCTGCTGGACGGGGTGCGGGCCATCATGGGAGGCATCAGGGCATGAGACAGGCGACGATCACGCGGCAGACCAAGGAAACGGACATCGAGCTGACGCTCAACCTAGATGGATCGGGGGCCTGCGAGGTTGACACGGGCTGCGGGTTTCTGGACCATATGCTGGACGCACTCGGCCGCCACGCGCTGGTGGACCTGCGCGTGACCTGCCGGGGCGACACCCATGTGGACGATCACCACACGGTGGAGGATGTGGGCATCGTGCTGGGCATGGCGCTGCGCCAGGCGCTGGGCGACAAGCGGGGTATCGCCCGCTACGGCGACTGCCTGCTGCCCATGGACGAGGCGCTGGTGCTGGCGGCGGTGGACCTGTCCGGCCGCGCGTACCTGCAGTACGACCTTTGCATCCCCACGCAGAAGGTGGGCACCTTTGATACCGAGCTGGTGCGCGAGTTCTTTCTGGCGCTGACCAGGGAGGGCGGCATCACGCTGCACCTGCGGCAGCTGTCCGGGCAAAACAGCCACCACATCATCGAGGCCGCCTTCAAGGGCTGCGCCCGCGCGCTGCGCCAGGCCATCGCGCAGGACCCGGCCCTGGCGGGCCGCATCAACAGCACGAAAGGCGCCCTATGATCGCCATTGTGGACTATGGGGTGGGCAACCTGTTTTCGCTGCTGTGCAGCCTGCGGGCGCTGGGCGCGCAGGCGGTGGTCACCGGCGATGCCGCGCAGATTGAGGCGGCGCAGCGGGTGATACTGCCCGGCGTGGGCGCCTTTGGTGACGCGCGGGACAAGCTGCGCCGCACCGGCCTGGATGAGGTGGTGGTGTGCCAGGCCCAGGCCGGCAAGCCGCTGCTGGGCATCTGCCTGGGCATGCAGCTGCTGCTGGACGAGGGGCTGGAGTTTGGCGCCCATCCCGGCCTGGGGCTGATCCCCGGGCGGGTGCTGCCCATGCAGGGATACGTGCCCGCCGGGCTCAAAATCCCCCAGATCGGCTGGAATGCCCTGCGCTTCGGCGCACAGCCGCATCCCATGTTTCGCCACCTACGGGATGGAGCGCACATGTACTTTGTGCACAGCTACCACGCGGCCGAGTGCCCGGATGTAATTGCCGACTGCGAGTATGGCCGCCCCATCGCGGCGGCCGTGGCGCGGGGCAATGTGTGGGGCTGCCAGTTTCACCCGGAAAAAAGCGGCGCTGCGGGCCTGATGGTGCTGCGCGCCTTCTGTGAGGAGGACCTATGATACTCTACCCGGCCATCGATATCCTGCAGGGCCAGGCCGTGCGCCTGTACCAGGGCGATTATGAGCAAAAGACCGTATACGATGAAGACCCGCTGCGCGTGGCCAAGCAGTTTGAGGCGGCTGGCGCCACCCACGTGCACCTGGTGGACCTGGATGGCGCGCGCGAAGGCCGCGTGCACAACTATGAGGTGGTGCGGCGCATCGTGCGTGGCACAGGCCTGTTTGTTCAGCTGGGCGGCGGCATCCGCGATATGCAGACCGCCGAGGGCTACCTGGACAGCGGCGTGCGCCGCATCATTCTGGGCACGGCGGCGGTGGACAACCAGCCCTTCCTGCAGGAGGCCGTGCGCACCTGGGGCGGGCATGTGGCTGTGGGCGTAGACATATTGGACGGCCGCGTGGCCACCAAGGGCTGGACAGAGCTGTCCGACATGGGCATGGAGGATATGCTGGACGCGTTGAGCGACATGGGCGTGCGGACGCTGATTGCCACCGACATCAGCCGGGACGGCGCGATGCGGGGCACCAACCTGTCGCTGTACGCGCATATCGCCCGGCAGTGGGACTTTCAGGTCATCGCGTCGGGCGGGGTGACCACCCTCAAGGAGGTGCTGGCGCTGCGCGACCTGGATCTGCACGGCGCCATCGTGGGCCGCGCGCTGTACACCGGCGCGATTGACTTAAAAGAAGCGTTGGAGGCGGTGCTGTGATTACCAAGCGCATCATCCCCTGCCTGGACGTGCGGGACGGGCAGGTGGTCAAGGGCCGACAGTTTGAGGATATCCGCGAGGTTGCTTCCCCGGTGGACCTGGCGCGCCGCTACAGCGAGGAGGGCGCGGACGAGCTGGTGTTTTACGACATCACGGCGTCCTTTGAGGGGCGCAAGCTGTTTACCGATGTGCTGCGCCGCACGGCGGAGCAGGTGTTCATCCCGCTGACGGTGGGCGGCGGCATCGAGACGGTGGACGACTTTGAGCGCGTGCTGGCCTGCGGGGCCGACAAGGTGAGCGTCAACAGCGGCGCGATCAAAAACCCGGAGCTCATCAGCCAGGCCGCCCGGCGCTACGGCAGCCAGTGCGTGGTGCTAAGCTGCGATGTGAAGCGCGTGGGCGAGGGCTATCACATATTCTCCAAGGGCGGCCGGGTGGATACGGGCATGGATGCCATCGAGTGGATGCGCAGGGGCGAGGGCCTGGGCGCGGGGGAGCTGGTGGTCAACTCCATCGACACCGACGGCGTGAAGCAGGGCTTTGACCTGCCGCTGCTCAAGCTGGTGACCGGCGCGGTAGATATCCCGGTGATCGCCTCGGGTGGTGCTGGCAGCGCGCAGCACTTTATTGATTTGTTTCGCCAGATTCCCGGCGTGGATGCCGGGCTGGCGGCCTCTGTGTTTCACTATGGCGAGCTGAGCATCCCCGGGCTCAAGCGCATGCTGGCCGAGGCGGGGATCAATGTGAGGATGGCGTATGAATCCGGACAACCTGAAGTTTGACGAGCGGGGGCTGATCCCCGCGGTGGTGCAGGACGCGGACAGCGGCCGGGTGCTGATGCTGGGCTACATGAACAGGGAAAGCCTGGGCAAAACGATGGACAGCGGGCAGTGCTGGTTTTTCAGCCGCTCGCGGGGGCGCCTGTGGCTGAAGGGCGAGACCAGCGGGCACTACCTCAACGTGGTCAGCGTGGATGCCGACTGTGACGGCGACGCGCTGTTAGTGCGCGCGCACCCCCAGGGCCCCACCTGCCATACGGGCGAGCAGAGTTGCTTTTTCGACCCCCTGCTGGCGGGCCCGGAACCCTTTACCCTGCATGCGCTGTACACTTTGATACAGGGCCGCAAGCGGGACAAGAAGGAGGGCAGCTACACCACCTACCTGTTTGACAAGGGGCTGGACAAGATCCTCAAAAAGGTGGGCGAGGAAAGCACAGAGGTGATCGTGGCCGGCAAGGGCGGCGACCGGGCCGAGACCATCTACGAGATTGCCGACCTGTGCTACCATGTGCTGGTGCTGATGGCGCAGATGGACATCCCGGTGGAGGAAGTAATGCGCGAGCTGGCCGGCCGCCATGTGGTGGACAAAAAAACCAAGCAGGAGACCGTCCGCGCGCAGGAATCGGGGCAATGATGCCGCTGGGATGTTTCACGTGAAACATCCGGCGCCATCAAGAAGTTGCGGTTTTGATGAGTAGGCCTTTGGTCCTCCGACACTTCCTTTGGGTTTGTTGACACTTTGCGATGTTTCACGTGGAACATCCGGGGCCCCTCATGCAGCATCAACATGCAACAAAAACACAGCATACCCGGTGTGCAGACAGCGACGCCGGGTATATTTTTTTAAGTCAAGTTAGGGGCGCAGGCCCCGGGCAGGAGGAACACATGCAGCAAGATCTGTTTGAACGCATGGGCGGAAAGGCCAGGCGCAATACAACCATCGCTTTGGTGCTGATCATCATCGGCCTGGTGGGCGTCATCCTGGCAATCATGCAGCACCGGCAGGCGGCAGGCGACGTGCACCCCTTTGTCAGCCTGGAGGAAAGCCAGGCAAGGTGGTGAACATGAACCTCCACTGGGTGGACACCAGCCTGGCGGAGGATACAAAAAACAACCGCTGGTACCACTTTGCCCAGACCCCCGATGGGCAGGACCTGGTGCTGGATAACGGCCGGGGCACACATGACAAAATCAACGAGATCATGACGGCGGACCCCCAGCAGGAGAAGCTGCGGCAGGAGCCGATGCAGTATACGGGCTATGTCCACGCGATGGATAGCGAGCTGCGCCCCTATATTAGCGACCGCTGGTTGGCCTATGAGGACAGCAAGAACCCGATGCTGAGCAGCACAGACCCGCGCATCCGCTTCATGGTATCCGAGGGCAAAACCGCGCCCACGCCCTGGTGGCCCTACATCCTGGTGTTTGTGGGCGCGGCCGGCCTGCTGATGCTGTTGGCCGCCCAGTTGGCCAAGCGCTCGGTCAAGCGCAGCCGGGAGGCCATTGCCGCCGTGTTCCCCGAGATGCAGGATTACTCGGTGCTGGATGCCGGCGCGCAGCTGAGCATCTCGGAGCTGAACCTGCGCATCTACGAGCCGCTGCTGATTTCCGAGCAGGGCAATCTGGTGACGGCCGACCTGCGCAACGCGGGCTGGATGTTTGTGCAGCATGTGCGCCAGCGCTACACCACCGTGCACTACCTGCAGACGCACCTGCTGGACAAGAAGGTGAGGAGCATGACGCTGCCCGGCAAAAAGAAGGACATCGAACAGCAGATTGAGCCCGATAGAGTACACTAACGTTCGCAACTTGTAAAAAGCCCAAGACAATGGGCAAGCCACTGGGACTCCGCTACAATGAGTGTTGCTGAACATTCACAAGGAGGAGAACCCCAATGGCTCAACGCAAGGA
>JAAZBU010000097.1 GCA_012513645.1 Clostridiales bacterium
GCCCGAGGAAGGCCCCATGCTGGCCGCCATGCTGGAGGGCGCCATGCAGCAGCAGGCACCCGCCACCCCCAACTGATTCAAACCCCGAATTCGTCCCATTCAGGGGCCGTCCGCAAGCGGGCGGCCCCTTTAAGCGTGTCAAAGAAGTGCCTTCGGCACATTCTTCGACACGGGTGGGACGATGGGCCCTCCGCCTCTCACTTCGTTCCCGGGCGGCGGAGGACAAGGAAACCCTTGGCTGCGCCAAGGCTTGCGGCCTGGCCGCGCAAGGGCAGAGGTGAGCGCCCGCTGTGCGGGATGAAGCGAACCGTCAGCCCAATGAGCAAGGGAATGTACGAGCAATGCCCGCATTGCGAGGCACATGACCATTGCGAATTGAGACCGCCCAGGCCGATTGAAGGCAGGAGGGCACGGTCCTCCTGCACCTCCCATAGGTTTTTTGACAGTCTGAGGGGCCGTCCGCAAGCGGGCGGCTCTTTTTCTTTCAGCACATCAATCATTCCTTCATCTTTTTATTTTGCCTATCAGTCTTTCTTATGCTATGATGCCGCCCGGAGGTATGCACGCATGTACGATTTGACCTTTGCCCTGAGGACGCTGATGGCAGCCCTTTCCTTTGCCGGCTACTCGGTTTTCCTGACCAGGCGCTGGCACATTCACCCCCTGATTGCCCCGGCGGTTGTCATCCCGGCGCTGGGCACTGTGATGGTCATTTCGGGCATCCTCAACATCATGCTGCTGATGGTCTACCTGCTGTGCGGGCTGGGCCTGGCGCTGCTGGTGTATACCTTGATCGTCAACAAGGGCACCAAGGGCCTCCTGCACCCGGCGCATCTGGTGGTGCTGGCCGCCTTCTTCTGGCTGCTGTGGCGGCTGCAGGGCGCGCAGGTGCACAGCGTGGACAACTTTCACCACTGGCTGCGGGTGCTCAAGGTGCTGCTTGCCAATGACGAGCTGCCCAGCTATCGCACCCCCATGATCACGTTTCAGGCCTATCCGACAGGCAGCGCCAGCTATCTGTACTACATGCTGAGGCTGATTGGGTATCGGGAGGACCTGGCCATCATCGCCCAGCTGATGATGCTGGTGGTGTTTTGCCTGCCGCTGTTTGCCCTGCCAAAGAAAGGCAAGTGGCTGGCCTGGGTGGCTTTGGCGGGTTTTCTGGCGGTAGCGCTATCTCAGCTGTATGAGCGGGACACCCTGCTGGTGGATGACTTGCAGGCCTTTATCGGCATCAGCGCCATCGCAATCGCCTATTATTACCGGGCAGATCTGTTCAAGGCATTGCTCTGCCTGACACCGACGGCCATCTTCACGGTGTTCATCAAAAACAGCGCCTTCTATTTCATTGCCATGACCACGCTGTTTCTGATGGTGGTCCTGCAGGACAAGCAGCAACGGGGCCGGCTGAAGATTGTCTTCTTCAACTTCATTTTGCCCTCGCTGGTTTTTTATCTCTGGACCCGGCATGTGGCACAGGTGTTCAACAGCGGCCTGGGCTACGGCATGGAAGCCAAGCACGCGCTCAACCTCTCCTCGTACTACGATCAGGCCAAGTCATGGGGCATCAGCCGAATCCCCGAGCTGTTGGGTCGCGTGTTTGAGCAGGCCTTCGGCACCATGTATTTCCCGGGCCTCCTGGCCCTGCTCAGCACCCTTGCGGCATTGTTGCTGACGGTTCCCCTGTGGATATCCGGCAAAACAAGGGAAGCCATCCGCTCTTTGCTGCTGCTTGGCTTTGCCTGGCTGGGCTATGTGCTGTGGGAGGCCGGCATTGTTGGCATGTTTGCGGTATCCATGCCCTACGGGGAAACGGACATGCTGGCCTGCGCGGAGCGCTACATGATGACCGGCCTGGTCTACATGTTCGGCTTGATGGTGCTGTCCGCTGTGGAGAGCGTGAATAGCTGGCCTGATATGTCAAAGGCCGCACCCCGGGCAGCCGCCGTCGCCCTGGCGCTGGCATGCGCCTATGTGCCCGTTCACTTTTCGGGCTTTCCGGGCCAATGGGGGGCGCCGCTTCGACATATCGCGGCGCGCAATTATTTTGCCCAGTTGCAGGAGAAGCATACCTTTCCCTTTGGCGTAAACATCATATATGTTACCGACCAGGGGAATCAGTACTACCAGCTGAACAAGTACATGATGACCGATTTCCTGGCCGAGTCGGCATTTCCTATGAGCACAGCGGATGCGGAAACTTTGGCGGATGTGGCGCAAGCTGCGGCAGAGTATGCCGCAGACTACGACATTTTGCTGATCGATACGCAAAATGATGAGGTGCTGGACGGCCTGGCCGATGCCATGGACAAGGGCGCCTTCTACCATATGCGGGTCTTCCTCGACCTGGACGAAGTGCTGCAATAGCACCGGGAATTTCCCCTGCATAATTATCTGTTGCACGATAGACTATTTGGGCATATAATAGCCTTGGTTGAATCTGTGGTCTGTGGTTGAAAAC
>JAAZBU010000098.1 GCA_012513645.1 Clostridiales bacterium
CGCTTCAAATCAGACTGCGCGCCGGTATATACATCGTTCTCAATCAATTTGACTGCCGCATGGCCGCCAAACATCATGGAAATCACCTGCAGCATTTTGCTGCGGCTTTGCAGGTCAAACTCCTTCTCAGGAAGCGACAGCGTGAAGCCGCCCGCGCCGCCGCGCGGCACAATGGTTACCGTGTGCACCTCGTCGCACAGCGGCAAGTAATGGCCGACAACCGCGTGCCCGGCTTCGTGATAAGCGATGATGCGTTTGTCCTCTTCCAACACCTTGTGGCTCTTTTTTTCGGGTCCCATCTGCACACGTTCAACCGCCTGGATGAGATCGGACTGTTGAATTTTGGCGCGGTGCTTGCGCGCCGCGACCAGAGCGCCTTCGTTCATCACGTTTTCCAAATCAGCACCGGTAGCAAATGGCGTGCGCTTGGCGATGTTCTCCAAATCCACATCATCGGCCAACGGCTTGCCCTTGGCATGCACCTTGAGGATGGCGATACGGCCATTGATATCCGGATAGTGTACGGTAACCTGTCGGTCAAAACGGCCGGGACGAAGCAGAGCAGGGTCCAGGATGTCGTGGCGGTTGGTGGCCGCCATCACAATCACGCCTTCATTGGTGGCAAAGCCATCCATTTCAACCAGCAGCTGGTTGAGCGTCTGCTCGCGCTCATCATGACCGCCGCCCAGGCCCGCGCCGCGGTGACGACCGACCGCGTCTATCTCGTCGATAAAGACAATGCTGGGCGCGGCGCGCTTGGCCTGGTCAAACAAATCGCGCACACGGCTGGCGCCCACACCGACAAACATCTCCACAAAATCGGAGCCGCTGATGGAGAAGAACGGCACCTTGGCCTCACCGGCTACAGCCTTGGCAAGCAAAGTTTTACCAGTCCCGGGGGGGCCCACCAACAGCACGCCTTTGGGGATACGCGCGCCAAGTTCCAGATACTTCTTGGGCTCTTTGAGAAAGTCTACAATCTCTTTGAGCTCTTCTTTTTCTTCATCGGCGCCTGCCACATCGGCAAAGGTAATCTTGTTCTTGTTAGGGTCAACCATGTTGGCGTGACTCTTGCCAAAGCTCATCACCTTGGAGTTGCCACCGGTCTGCTGGCGCATCATGACGTACCAGAATACCATTACCAAAGCAAGCGGCAGCAGGAAGGGCAGCATTTCCAAGTACCAGGGTGTCACCACGGGTGGCAAATACTCCAGTCGCAGCTTGCGCCCGCCAAACGACATATCGTTGATGCTGACCATATCGGGATCAAGCTTGTTCTCCGATGCGTACATGCGCGTCAGTGTATCGACAAATTCCGGGCCTATCGTGCTCTCAAAATCATAACGGGCCGGAAAATCAGCCTCTGATGTGAGGCTGGGAGACGCTAAGCCATACAGGGTATTTCCGCGGATGGCGACCCTGGCCACTTTGCCTTCGGAAATATTCTGCAACAAATCAGGGTACTTGAGCCGGTTGGTGGGGATGCTGATGCTTTCCGATATCATAAAAGCAACCAAAAGAAATGCCGCAATCATGAATACATAGCCAAGCATGCTGCGAGATTTACGCAATAGGGGGTTCCTCCTTAAAAAGTGCCATACCGTAGTAGATTATATCACGCTGTTCCTTGATGACGCAAGCAAATCGCGGGCCAATGTGTGGCGCTGATGTAAACCTTTGCAAAACACCAATCAGCCGTCACCGTGATTCGATTGATTGCATGTATATCAGGTGTATATCTTCGGGTCCAGTACGCCAACCTCGGGCAGGTTGCGATACTTTTCCGCGTAATCCAGACCATAGCCTACCACAAACTCGTTGGGGATGATAAAGCAGGCGTAGTCAACCTTGAGGTCATTTTTGCGCCGCTCGGGTTTGTCCAAAAGTGTGGCCAACCGTACAGATTTGGCGCCGCGTTGCGTGAGGGTTTGCTTAATATAGGAAAGCGTCAATCCACTATCCACTATGTCCTCAATCACCAGCACATCCTTGCCCAGCACGTCGTGATCCAAGTCCTTCAGGATGCGTACAACGCCGGAGGTCTTGGTGCTGCTGCCGTAGCTGGAGATGGCCATAAAGTCAATCGTCAGCGGCAGGTCCAACTCCCGCAGCAAATCGGTGAAAAACAGCACAGCGCCTTTGAGGATACAGACACACATTAGATCTTTCCCCTCATAATCTTTTTGCAGTTGCGCCGCAAGCTTAGCAACCGCCTGGCTGATTTCATCCTTGGTAATCAGCACCCTATCCAAATCCCTGTACAGCACCCAATCCCTCTGCATAACTCTTTCACTCGCTTTCATTGCTGTTTGCGTCTATCTCGTCGGGCAATCGCCCCAGGTAGCAAAGTGTAACAGGCTTTGTTGTCGCACCTGTCACCGCCGCAGTCTGGGCCAACCCAACCCCAACAACCCATAGTATATCCGGGCCTCGAGCCAGCACGGGCCACATATCGCGTAGCGGCCTGTCTACCTTGCGGTTGATCAGATACTCCTTGAGGCTTTGTGTGCCTCCCAACCCCAGCGGCGCAATCCTGTCCCCGGGCTGACGATATCGCAGCTGCGCGCCCGCCAGCATTGCCCCGTGAAAGCATTCGATTCTGCGGTTGCCCGCCTTTGGCTGATTCGTCTCCTGCAATTGACCTAAGGGCAGCAATTCGGCGTCAGGCTTCACAACGTGCAGCCGTTCCCAGCCACGATACGCTTTGACTCCTCCCGACAAATTGGCACTGCTGCCCGGCCTTTCAAGCAGCAGAAGACGCATGCGCTCGGTCTGCTCAAAATCCAGCACCACATCGGCGGTTTCGCATAGGCCGCGCAGGATGCGCCGCTGCGCCGCCACCGCCACTGATGACAGCGGCTGCGTCATCACAAAGTACAGAGGCGCTTGCAAACAAGCATTTGCTTGAAGCCAGTTTGTCACATAGTCAGACCAGAAAACTTCTTCGTCAGACAGAATCACGCTTGTTCTGCCAAGGTTGCGGACGCTTGACGGACAAATATCCGTCATGATGGGCATGAGCCTCTTGCGTATGGCGTTTCGCAAAAAGCGTTCGTCCTCGTTGCTCTCGTCCTCACGCCAAGATTGTCCGAGCCCGGTCAGGTATTGAATGATATCATGCCTTCTGGTGCCAAGCAATGGGCGCCAGATGTAATTGCTCACTTCCCGCATAGATGCCAATCCCTTGTTGCCTGTGCCCACCATGAGACGCATCAGCATGGTTTCTGCCTGATCATCCAGATGGTGCCCCAGCACCAGCCATTCTTTTTCGGCGTTGGACATAGTCTTCGCGAATGCCCGGTAGCGAGCAGCTCTTGCGTTCGCCTCCACATTTCCGTCGCACGAAACATTAACATATTCAACGATGAGCGGTAATGCATGCTCTTCACAAAACGCACGAACAAAAGCAGCATCCAAATCCGCGTTGTCCCGCAGACCATGATGTACATGGACACACGTCAACGATAGCGGATACTGTTTCTTTAGCTCGAGCAACAGCAATGCCAACGCGACAGAGTCTGCGCCACCCGATAAACCTAAGACCAGCTTTGCGGGCTGTCCTATCTTGAGGTAAGAAGCTGTCACTCGTTTCATTAGCTCATCCATATTTGACATTCTAACCAAATCAACTTCATTGAACAAGCAGAAAGAAAGAATTAGAATATTGACTTTCTTTGACCATTGTGTTATGATCTATTTGTCGCTGAAAAGCGGCCACCAAATTAACAGGACACATGACTTAGGAGGAAACGTATGTTTACACTGATTCCCTATCGCCGTTATCTGAGCAGCCCCACCGGCAGCCGAGGCTCCTTGATGAACGATTCCTTTTTCCGCTCGTTCATGAACATGAGCGACAGCCTTGGTAGCAATGGTTTCCGCGTGGACATCCGCGAAAAGGACAATGCCTACCTGCTAGAGGCTGAACTGCCCGGCGTGGCCGAAGACAACATCAACCTCACTGTGGATGGAGATGTGTTGACCATCAGCGCCGATATCAGCAGCGAGACAAAGGACGAACGCCAGAATTACTATTACTCCGAACGCCGTACCGGCCATGTAGAGCGTTCCTTCAACTTGGAGGGCATCGATCAGGATGGCATCACAGCCAACTGCAAAAATGGCATTCTCTACGTTGATTTGCCCAAGCAAAAGCCAGTGCCCGAAAAAACGGCGCGCAAGATTCAAATCATCAACGCTCCCCGGCTGGAGGAGAACAAAGACGAAACAAAGTCCGTGTAACAAAACACACAAATTTCAGGGGCTGCCAATTGATGGCGGCCTCTTTGCTTATCCTTTTTACTGCCAGGCACATTCCTACAAATATGTCAAAGGGCTTTGCACCGTTTGGCCCTTTGCTTGACGCAGATTTGTCTGGATAGTAGAATAATGAATAGATTCTAACATCAGTAAGGGGATATGCATGAACATCATGAATCGGTTGGAAAGAAAACTATATCGGCTGCGCGTTGAGCCGTTTTTTCGATACATTATCTTTGCGATGGCGGGTGTTTACTTGCTCCAAATGCTTTTTCCGCCGTTTAATCTCATCAGCAAATTGTTGCTGGTCATGCCCATGGTGTATCTGGGCGAAGTATGGCGATTGATCAGTTTCCTCATCGTTCCCCCGCTGTATGATCCGTTTTCTGCGATGCTGAATATGTACTTTTACTACTTCATCGGCACCTCGCTGGAGAGCAAATGGGGAGCGCGTCGGTTTTTGCTGTACTTCCTGTTGGGCGCATTGGGCGCAGTGTTAGCCGCGTTGATTACACAGGTTGGCACCAATCACTTTTTATACATGTCGATGTTTTTCGCATTTTCTTTGCTGCATCCGGAGCAGGAGTTGTTGCTTTTCTTCGTCTTGCCTGTCAAGATGAAGTGGTTGGCCCTGTTCAACGCTGTTTACTACATATACATGTTCATCGTGGGCGATTGGCCGCAGCGCGTGGCCATGATATTCAGCCTGCTCAACCTCTTCCTGTTCTTCGGCGGCGACATGCTGACCATGATACGCGATTCTATCAATCACTGGCAGCGTAAACGCCGCTTTCAGAACGCGCAGCGCCGATAAACCACGGTTCTTCACGGCAGCAAGTTGTAAAGTATTGCAATCGCCTCCCTGTTTCGCATACACACTCTAAATACAGCAGATAAGCCCCGGACGCAATGCATCCGGGGCTTACCTATTTGAAATAAGTTGACGAGCGCAGCCTGTAAGCCGAGTTCTGTCTGGAATGGCCATCTGTCTAGGCGTTCCGTCGCCGGGACGCTCAAGCGATTACGAAAGCGGGACGGGCCGCCCCATGTGCTTTCAACTATCTTGCACCAGGTGGGGTTTACATGACGGACAAGTCGCCAGGCCGCCGGTGCGCTCTTACCGCACCTTTCCACCCTTACCGAAGATTCGGCGGTATCTCTCTGTTGCACTCGCCTTGGAGTCGCCTCCACCAGCCGTTAGCTGGCACCCTGCCCTGCGGTGCTCGGACTTTCCTCATGCCCGCGGGCATGCGGCCATTCAGCTGCCTCATCAGCTCATATCAACTATACTTTATACGATGATCATGCGGCCGCAGGTCTCGCATTCAACCAGCTTGCCGGACTTGATGCTGTACAGCACCGAAGAAGGGAAAGCCATGTTGCAGCCGCCGCACTGCCCATCCTGCAGCCTGGCCATGGGCGGCACGCTGTGCTGCTTGATGGTGTTGTATTTTTCCAGATATTCTGCCTCGATGCCGTCTAACTTTTCCCGCGCCTTGCCACGCAGCTGCTCCACCGCCGCCTGCATGTCCTTGTATTCGGCGTCGTACTCGTCCCGCAGGGGGATAAACTCGTCCTTGGCCGCAATCAGGCGGATCTTGACATCCCTCTGCATGCGGTCACGGTCGGCAGCGTTCTTGCGGATGCGGCGCGTCTCCTGCTCAAAATCGTTCAGCGAGGTGGACAGCCGCTGCGCCTCCTCAATAAAGGTACGGATGCCTTCGCTGCTGTCCGCGGGCTGATCCTGAATACGGGTTTGCAGCTGCTTTAGCTGGTCTTCCGCCAGGCCAATGGCATCCTTCAGGGCGTCCATGCGGTCTACCATCGCCAGGATCTCATCCTCAATCTGCTTGAGGCTTTTTTGCAGATCCTGATATGAGTCACGGAGTTTGACAAGCTTCTGTCGTTTGGGCGACCTGCGGATCGATGCCTCCAGGTTGTCCACCTCAACGTCAGCCTGCTGATACTCCCACAATCGTTCTAATTGGTTCATGCTTCCTCCTCACAGGGTATAGCCCTTTGCGCCCGAATCGGCCGCAGATGCATACACCCCCACCCGATATTGTAGTGTATTCAAGGTGGTTTGTAAATACCGCGCCAGTTCGCGCATCATGCCGATCTCGGTGTGAAAGTGGCCGCCGTCAAAAAGAACGAAACCGCTTTCCGCAGCCGCCACTGCATTGTGATGCCGTACCTCCCCGGTCAACAGGGCCTGGGCGCCGGCTTCACGCGCTGCGATGAAGCCCTCATCGTAGGCACCGCCCGCGATAGCCAGCGTGGTAATTTCCAGTTCGGCATGGCCATAGCACCGCAGGCGCTGCCCCAGCAGGTCGCCCACCTGAACCCCCAAAGTACGGGCGTTCAGCGGCTGCGGCAAATCCCCCAGAAAAATATAGGGATCTGCCTTTCTCAGGTAAGTGAGCCCCAACTGCCTGCCGATGACGGCAGCGCCGCTCAGCTCGGTTTGATCCAGGTTGGTGTGTACGCTGATGACCGATAGCCCCTGGTGGATGATCTGGCTCAGCAGCGCCCCCTCATAGCTGTCCTGCCGCAGTGTTTTCACGGCATGAAACATCAGCGGATGGTGGATTATCAACAACTGGGCCTTCTTCTCCGCGGCTTCCTGCACCACCTTTGGCGTCGCGTCCAGCGCTACCAGTATGTTCTCTACCTCAGCGCCCTGCGTACCGATTAAAAAGCCCGCGTTGTCAAAGTCCGCCTGGGTATCAAAGGGGGCAATTTCGTCAATCAGGTCATAAATCAGTTGGTTGGTTGCTTTTCGCACGTTCTATTTCCTCCGATAGCCAGATAAGCTCTTGCTCGCTCTGCCTGTCGCGCCTGGCGGACAGCACCCCTTTGCGCCACAGCAGATAATCCTCCACACGGGCGCTATCGGTGCTGCGCAGCGTTGGGCCGATCGCCAGCTGTCTGGACGTATAGTCCGCATGCGCTCGATGCGCCGTGATGACCGTATAATACCGCCCGGAGGCCAGCACCACGTCTTCCCGCTCCAGGGTGTAGCCATGGCCGGCTAATGCCCGGCGCACTTTGACGGTTTCAGTCTGGGCTGATATGACCAGCCTGGCTTGGCCCGCCCGCACATGATCGGCCAGCATCTCCGCGATGGTGGCGCCGCCAAGGCCGGCAATCACCACCACATCCACCGCCGCGTTCAACGCGGCCAGCCCGTCCGCAACCACGAAATCGGCACGGTCCTGCAAACCGTGCCGCCGAATCAGCCTTTGGGCCTTGTTGAGCGAGTCTGCGCTGATATCGCTGACGATCATCCGGTCACAGACACCCTGTCCCAGCAGCCAGCAGGCCAGCCGCCCATGGTCTGCCCCAATGTCAGCCGCCAGCGCGCAGCGGGGCACCCGGTTTGCCAGCGCCTGCAGCCGCGCATCAAGCTGCGGCGGCCGCAGCTTTGGCCGATGTGTCAATCCAAGAAATCCTTCAGCTTCTTGCTGCGGCTGGGGTGGCGCAGCTTGCGCAGCGCCTTCGCCTCGATCTGGCGGATACGCTCGCGGGTGACGTGAAACTCCTTGCCTACCTCTTCCAGCGTGCGCGGGTTGCCGTCATCCAGCCCAAAGCGCAGCCGCAGCACCTTGGCCTCCCGCGGCGTCAGGGTATCCAGCACCTCCCACAGCAGCTCCTTCATCAGGGCGTTGGAGGCAGCCTCCGCCGGGGCAGGGGCATCCTCATCCTGAATAAAGTCCCCCAGGTGGCTGTCCTCCTCCTCGCCGATGGGCGTCTCCAGCGATACCGGCTCCTGGGCGATCTTGATGATCTCCCGCACCTTGTTTTCGCTGATGCCCATGGACTTGGCAATCTCCTCCGGCGTAGGCTCCCGCCCATATTCCTGCAATAGCTGGCGGGAGATGCGGATCAGCTTGTTGATGGTCTCCACCATGTGCACAGGGATGCGGATGGTGCGCGCCTGGTCGGCAATGGCCCGGGTGATGGCCTGCCTGATCCACCAGGTGGCATAGGTAGAGAACTTGTAACCCTTGGTGTAGTCAAACTTTTCCACCGCCTTGATCAGGCCCAGGTTGCCCTCTTGAATCAGGTCCAGGAAAAGCATGCCGCGCCCCACATACCGCTTGGCGATGGACACCACCAGCCGCAGGTTGGCCTCGGCCAGCTCGCGCTTAGCGCCTTCATCGCCGGCCTCCATGCGCTTGGCGATCTCCACCTCTTCCTCGGCAGTCAGCAGGGGCACCTTGCCGATCTCTT
This sequence comes from Clostridiales bacterium, assembly GCA_012513645.1. Taxonomy (GTDB): domain Bacteria; phylum Bacillota; class Clostridia; order Christensenellales; family Aristaeellaceae; genus UBA1038. The sequence goes on from JAAZBU010000098.1 coordinate 8,494, forward strand.
TGAGGTACATGCGCACCGGGTCGTCAATGTTGATGGCCTCGGGCACGGACAGGTCGATCTCTTCCTCCTCGGCCGATTCCTCCGAATTGCCATCCTTCTCAGTGGCTTCCTTTTCATCATCCTTAATCACCTGAATGCCCATGCTGTCCAGCGTCTCCAGCACGAGCTCAAACTGTTCAGGCTCCACCTCGTCGGTGGCCAGGATGGTCAATATTTCGGTATAGCTGATGCTGCCCTTGGCCTTCGCGGCCTCGTACAGTTCCTGCAGCTTCTGATCCAGCTTCTGCTGTGCCTTCATACTCATCCAGAAATTTCCTTTCCTTCCCTTTGGGAGAGCATCAAGCTGTTCAACGTTGTTCGCAGCCGCATGATCTCTTCCAGCGCATTCCGCTTGTCGTCGCCGGACAGTCGATCCACATCCCGGCTGATTTCCTCAATTCGTTTACGTACCTTCTTGCCGCGCAGGGTGCGCAGGCATTCCTCCGCGGCCGGCAATATCAGTTCGATCCCCGTATCGCCAAGCCTGCTGAACACCTCGCTGGCCAATGAGCGTACCTGCTCATCCTCAGCTTCAGAGAGAATCTGTGCGGGATTTTTCCCTGCCAGCAGGGCCTGGCCCAGCGCCTGTGTCAATGGGCCGTCAAAGTCATCCGGTCTGACCATATCCTGCGGCAGGCGGCCCGTCGCCAGCAAGGAAAGCAGCGTCTTTTCGGCCTCGTCGGCTTCCTCCGGCGGGCCACCGGCAGCTGCCCGCTTTCGAGGGGAGGGGAGGCGCTTGCCCTGTGCAGAGGCGTCTCCCTTCTTGTCGGCGGTCAGGCGAACCTGTTCAGCCAGTACGTCCCTGGGGTAGCCGGTTTCCCCTTCCAGCCAGCGGAGCAGGTCCTCCCGCTCCACCGGGCTGGGCACGCCGGCAATCAGGTCACAGGCGGCCCGGGAAAAGGCGCTGTTGCCATCCTCTGAACCAGTATCATACCCATTTATCAGGCGGAGCAGGCGAAATCCGTTTGCGCCCATGGGTTTGATTGCTTCGAATGCATCCCGGCCGCCGCTGCGCAGCAAATCATCCGGGTCCATCCCCGGGGGAAAGCGCAGCACACGGGCGGGGATCATCTCCCGCTGCAAAATATCCAGCGCACGCTCGGTGGCCATCTGGCCGGCCTCATCCCCATCGTAGGCCACCCACACCTCGGGTGCCAGGCGCTTGAGCAGCCGAGCCTGCTCCGCCGTCAGCGAGGTGCCCAGCGTAGCCACTGCGCCCACAACGCCACTTTGGGCCAGGGCCATCACATCCATGTAGCCCTCCACCAGCAATACGCGGTTCAGGTCACGCTGCTTTCTGAGGAAGTTGGCCCCATACACCCCCAGCCGCTTGTTGAATACTTTGGTTTCCTGCGTGTTGAGGTACTTGGGCTGGATATCGCCCATCGCCCTGCCGCCAAAGCCAATCGTCCGGCCGTAGAGATCAATGATGGGAAAAATCGCCCGGTTGCGGAACACATCGTAGCTGTGCCCTTCCTTGATGTGGACCAGGCCGGCTGCGGCCATCTCTTCCTGCGTAAATCCCTTGCCCTGCAGGTAATCGCGCAGCGTGCTCCATTCATCGCTGGATGCCCCGAGGCCAAAGCGCTTGATCAGGCTATCGTCAATCCCCCGGCGGTGCAGATACGCAAGGATGTTTTGCCCGGCAGGCGTATACAGGTTGTTGTGGAAAAACAGCGCCGACTCGCGGTTGATATCGTACATCCGCTCCTTGAGCGAGCGCTCCTGCTCCTCCCTCGGGTCAAAGGATTGCACCGGCTCTGGGATGTTCAGCTGCTTGGCGATGTGGCGCAGGGCTTCAGGGAAGGTCAGCTTTTCCATCTCCATGACAAACTGGGCAACATTTCCCCCGGCCTTGCACCCAAAGCAATGATAGACATTGCTCTCCCTGTTGACCGAAAAGGAAGGGGTCTTTTCGTTGTGAAAGGGGCACAGCCCGATGTAGTTGCGGCCCTGTCGCTTCAGCTGCACATGGGGGGACACAATGTCCATGATGTCGGCACGGGCCAGCACCTCATCCACCCATGCGTCCGGATACCTGCCGGCCATGCTCTGTTCACCCCCCTGTTCTCTTTTCGCCGCTATGCTGCTAAATCCTGCCTACAGCACATTGAAGCTGTCCGGGATGAAGAGCTGATTGAACGTGCGCATGGCAAACCGGTCGGTCATAGAGGCCACATAATCGGTTACCGCCCGATCGGGGCCCTCGCGGTATACGATAGTCACATACTCCATCGGCATCTCCGCCGGGTGCTTCATAAAATAGTCAAACAGGGCTGCCAGCACAAAGTCACATTTCTTTTCCTCGTCCGAGCGCCAGCTGTCCTGGTAGACCCGCTCAAACAGGAAGCTGCGCATGGCGTTGGATGCCTCCTGCACCCGCTCCCCGGTGAGGATGTCGGGCTGGCCCTCGCTGTGAGCCACCAGGTCGGCGATCATGGTGTTGATGCGCTCGCCGTGGGTAGCGCCCAATACCTTCAGGTAGCTGGCCGGCAGCTCATGCGGCTTGATGATGCCGGCGCGCAGGGCATCGTCAATGTCATGGTTGATGTAGGCGATGCGGTCGGCCTTGCCGACAATGCGCCCCTCCAGGGTAGCCGCGCGGCCCTTGCCGGAATGGTTGAGGATGCCGTCGCGCACCTCCCAGGTAAGGTTGAGGCCGCCATTTCCTTCCAGCACCTCTACCATCCGCAGGCTTTGTTCGTTGTGCCGGAATCCCTCCGGATTGAGCCGGTTGAGCGTGCGCTCACCGATATGGCCAAAGGGCGTATGCCCCAGGTCGTGGGCCAGGGCGATGGCTTCGGTCAGCTCCTCGTTGAGGCGCAGGGCCTTGGCGACGGTGCGTGCAACCTGCGCCACCTCCAGCGTGTGGGTGAGCCGGCTGCGGTAGTGATCCCCTTCGGGGGACACGAACACCTGGGTTTTGAACTGCAGGCGGCGAAAGCTCTTTGAATGGATGATGCGATCGCGGTCGCGTTGATAGGCGGTGCGCATTTCGCAGGGCGCCATCGGGCGCTCCCGCCCCCGGCTCTGCGCGCTCTTTGCCGCAAAGGGCGACAGCTCCCGCTCCTCCCGCTGTTCCAGCCGCTCCCTGATGTTCATCTCGCACCTCCTCTGCCTTGCTAATCCTGTGCATATAGAATACTGCGTCCGGGGGTATTTCTCCTGCCCCGCTGCAAAAAAGAAGCGGCCGCACTGCGGCCGATAGAGCGTGAGCATCCTACGATTAATCTGGCAGAGCGCCCTGATCCCGCAGCCAGGCCATCTCCTTGGGGGCGATGTCTGCCCGGGCCAGCAGGTCGGGCCTGCGCAGCGCTGTCAACAGCAAAGATTGCTCGCGGCGCCAGGCCCGAATGCGGGCGTGATCCCCGCTGAGCAGCACCTCAGGCACCTCAAGCCCCTCAAACACCCGCGGCCTGGTGTACTGCGGATACTCAAGCAGGCCATCGGACGAAAAGCTCTCATCCGCCGCGCTGTCCTCCGAGCCGAGCACGCCGCCAATCAGGCGGGCCACACAATCGATCAACACCATAGCAGGCAGTTCGCCGCCGGTGAGCACATAGTCGCCCACAGACAGCTCCATATCGATCTGGCGCTCAATGACCCGTTCATCTACCCCTTCATAATGGCCGCAGACCAGCAGCAGCCGAGGCTCGCGGCTTAGCTGCTGCGCCAGCGCCTGGGTCAGCACCTGCCCCCTGGGGCTGAGCAGAATGCGCTTGCCTGCAAATGGCTCGGGTGCAATGTCCTCAATGGCGTCGCTGATGGGCTGGGCCATCATCAGCATGCCTGCACCACCGCCAAAGGGATAGTCATCCGTATTCTTGTGTTTGCGTTTGGAGTACGGGCGGATATCGCGCACCTGCAGGTCAATCAGACCCGCCTGGCGGGCACGGCCGATGACACTCGCATCAAGCGCTGTAAACATCTCGGGAAAGATGGTCAGTACGTCAATCCTCAATCACGGCCACCTCATCCAGCAGGCGCTCGTCCACAACGATGATCCTCTGCTCCACATCCACGGTGGGTATCACCTTTTTGAGCGCAGGGATCAGCATGCGGCCCGGCTGTCTGTCCACCACATAGACATCGTTGGCGCCGGGCTGCAGCACCTCGGTCAGCACGCCAAGGGCCTTGCCCTGCGTGTCCACCGCCTGGCAGCCCACCAGATCGGCAATGAAGTGATGATCCGGCGGCAGGGCTATCGCCTGGTCGCGCGGAACGGACAGCAGCCATCCGCGCTGGCTTTCCGCCTCGTTGCGCGAGGCGCTGCCGTCCAGCGTCGCATAGACAAAGCCATCCCGCACCGCAACCTGCTCAATGGAAACGCTGATAGCCGGCTGTCCCTGCGCCTTTTGCACCTCAATGGTATCAAGCAGCAAAAAACGATCCGGGTCATCGGTTTCCGGCTTGATTTTTACCTGTCCCGCAATCCCCTGGGGTTTGACGACGATGCCCACAAGCAGTCGCTCTGACAGCATGCTGTGCTCCTTTTGATGAGTATCAAAACGCCGCTTTGCAGCGGCGTTTCATGGTTACTGAATCTCTACAAACACCGGCTTGCCGCCTTTTTCGGTGGCCGCCTTGACCACGCTGCGGATTGCCTTGGCAATGCGGCCCTGTTTGCCGATGATCTTGCCCATGTCATCCTGGGCCACATTGAGCTCCAGAATGATCGCCTCAGGACCCTCTGTCTCGGTTACCATGACTTCATCGGGGTTTTCCACCAGCGATTTAGCCAGGAAAAGGACCAATTCCTTCATCTGGTTCTCCTTCTTTGGTTCAGCCCTGGATGGCGCCAACCTTCTTGAGCAGCACGCGCACGGTATCCGTGGGCTGAGCGCCGTTCTTGATCCAGTTGGCGGCCTTTTCTGCATCGATCTTGATCTGGGCGGGGTTGGTCATCGGGTCATAGGTGCCGATCTCCTCGATGAAGCGGCCATCCCGGGGGTTGCGCTCGTCGGCGACGACCACGCGGTAGAAGGGCTTCTTCTTCATGCCCATCCTCTTGAGACGAATCTTGACTGCCATTGGGGGTTCCTCCTTAAGATTGCGAAATATCTATGGTAATCATACTTGATGATTGCCTGCGTTTCATGCCGGCCAGGCCGGTTTAAAAGGGTCTTTGCATCTTGCGCATCATGCCGCGCTTGTTGCCCATCATTTGCTTCATCATCTTGCGCATCTGCTCAAACTGGCGCATCAGCTGGTTGACATCCTGCACCGTTACACCAGCACCTGCGGCAATGCGCTTCCTGCGGCTGGCATTGAGGATATCAGGCCTGCGGCGCTCCCTGAGCGTCATGCTGCGGATGATGGCCTCGGGTTTTTTCATGGCATCGTCGGCAATTTCGACGTCTTTGAGCTTGTTGCCCACGCCGGGCAGCATGCCCAACACGTTTTGCAGCGGGCCCATTTTCTTGAGCTGCTGCATCTGCTCAAGGAAGTCGTCCAGCGTCATGTCTTCCGGGCCCTTGCTCTTGGCCTGCTTGGCCGCCTCCTGAGCATCCATGGCCTCGGTCGCCTTCTCGATGAGGGTCAGCACGTCGCCCATGCCCAGTATGCGAGAGGCCATGCGGTCCGGGTGGAAGGGTTCGATGGCATCCATCTTTTCGCCGGTGCCGGCAAACTTGATGGGCTTGCCGGTGACGGCGCGCACGCTGAGCGCGGCGCCGCCGCGGGTGTCGCCGTCCAGCTTGGTGATGATCACGCCGTCAATTGTCAGCTTTTCGTTGAAACTGGTGGCCACGTTTACCGCGTCCTGGCCTGTCATAGCGTCCACCACCAGCAGGATTTCCTGCGGCTTCACCGCGGCCTTGATGCGGTCCAGCTCGCCCATCAGGTTTTCATCCACATGCAGGCGGCCGGCGGTATCCAGTATCAGCACATCGTTGCCGTAGTAGCGGGCATGCTCAACCGCTTCTTTGGAGGTGATCACCGGGTCCTGTGTGCCTTTTTCGAACACGGGCACCTTGACTCGCTCGCCCACTACCTGCAGCTGCTTGATGGCAGCGGGGCGGTAAATATCACAGGCTGCCAGCAGGGGCTTTTTGCCCTGCTTTTGCAGGTAACCGGCCAGCTTACCCGCCATGGTGGTCTTGCCCGAGCCCTGCAGGCCGCACAGCATGTAGATGGTGGGCACCGAGGACGACCAGGTGAGGCGCGCATTGGCGCCGCCCATCAGGGCCGTCAGCTCCTCGTTGACGATTTTGATGACCTGCTGGCCCGCGTTGAGGGAGGAGAGGATCTCCGTGCCAACGCAGCGCTCGGTGACTTTCTTGATAAAATCCTTGACAACGACGTAGTTGACGTCGGCCTCCAGCAACGCCATGCGCACCTCACGCATCGCGTCCTTGACGTTCTGCTCGTTCAGCTTGCCCTTGCCGGTCAGCTTTTTAAATGCGCGTTGCAGTTTATCGGTTAAGCCTTCAAAGGCCATGCTTCAGTCTCCTCCTCATGCAGGTAGTCGGTCAGCAGGCGGGACGCCTCAAGCAGGCTGGCCTGCGCCCTGTCCCCTCGTATCGCGCGGTCGACCAGATCTCGGCAGGCCATAATGGCCTTCTGCTGGTCGGCAAAGCGTTTCACCAGGCCCAACGCCGTCTCCAGCTGATCCAGGCGGTCAAAGGTGCGGTTCAGCGTGTCGTTGACGCACTGGCGGGTAACGCCTAACTGCTTGGCGATTTCGGCTAGCCCAAGGTCCTCGTCACAGTACAGGCTGATCATGCTCTGCTGGCGCCGGGTAAGCAGCGCACCATAGAACGAAGACAGGACACCATAGTCCACCCTTCGCTCCAACCCGCTGCCCCGCTCCGACATAAACCCTCCTGTCAAGCTGTTTTACCTGACAGGAGGATTATACAGGTTCCGCGCCTATTGTCAAGTGTTTTATCTTGACGGGCTACAGGTCTATGACCTCCGCGTTTTCGACGGCCGCCTCCATCAGCGCCTCTACATCACCCATTTTCTGCTCGGCCTGCTCGGTCTTGTCCGGCTTGGGCTGCGTTACAGGATGGCGCGGCGTAAATACGGTGCAGCAGTCCTCATACGGCAGGCAGGAGGTTTCATAGGTGCCAATCCGCTCCGCGTAGGCAATGATTTCGCTCTTGTCAAAGCCAATGAGCGGCCGGAAAACCGGCCCCGCCACCACTTGATCGGTGCAGGCCAGGGCGCTCATGGTCTGGCTGGCTACTTGACCGATGGATTCACCGGTAATCAGCGCCTGGGCACGCTCCTTCTGGGCAATGCGCTGCGCGATGCGCATCATGTAGCGCCGCATGATCAGCGTGGTGTAGTCCTCCGGGCACTGCTCGTGGATGCGCATCTGCAATTCGGTAAAGGGCACCACATACACCCGCATGCCGCCGCAGTAGCCGGACAAGATGCGCGCCAAATCGAGCACCTTCTGCTTGGAGCGCTCACCCGTATAGGGAAAGGAGTGAAAGTGCACCGCGCACAGGCTGACGCCGCGCTTGGCAATCATATAGCCTGCCACCGGGCTGTCGATGCCGCCGGACAGCAGCAGCGCCGCGCGGCCATTGCTGCCCACGGGCATGCCGCCGGGGCCGGGGTAGACCCGCACATACAGGTAGGCGTAGTCGCGGATCTCCACGTTAAGCGCATGATCCGGCGTGCGGATATCCACGCGCAGATCAGGCCGGCGGGACAGGATATAGCCGCCCAGCTGGGCATTGATCATGGGCGAATCCATCGGGTAGCGCTTGTCAGCGCGCCGGGCATACACCTTGAACGTTCCCTCCAGCCCCTCCATCAGGTGAAGCGCCTGCTGACAGATGGCCTCAAAGTCGTCCTTGCCCATCTCGATGGCGGGGCAGACGGAGTGCACGCCAAACACACGGGTCAGCGCCTGGATACAGGCCTCTACATCTGTCATCCCGCGCACATAGATGCGGCTGTCGTGCAGCACGGTCTGCCCGCCAAAGGGCTTGACCGCGTTTTTTACCCGCGACAGCAGCAGGTTCTGGAAGTAGGGCCTGTTGAGCCCTTTGAGATAAATTTCGCCGTAGCGGACCATGATCAATTCACGCATCGTATTTCCTTATCTATCTTCTGGTATAGGCCTTAAGCAGGCCATAGCTGCGGATAACCGCCTGCGCGGCATAGTCTATCTGCTCCATGTGCAGGTCCGGCGCCAGGCTGAAGCGAATGGCGCTCTCGATGCGGGCTGCCGGCAGCCCCATGGCCGTCAATACATGGCTGTGCCGCCCTTTTCGAGACGAGCAGGCCGATCCGTTGCCCACGTAGACACCCTCGGCCTCCAGCGCGTGCAGCATGGTTTCCGCGCGCACCGGCGCAAACGACAGGTTGAGGATGTGGTCGGCCGCATCCGCTCCCTCAGGTGCCGGGCCGTTGATCGATACCCCCGGAATGCCCGCCCTGATCCGTTCATACAGGCGCAGCTTCAGCGCGCGCATGTCATGGTGCGCGGGGTAGGCCGCGATCGCAGCCGACAGCCCCGCGATGCCGGGCGTGTTCTCTGTGCCCGAGCGGATGCCCTGCTCCTGCCCGCCGCCATGCAAAATAGGCGTCAGGCGCACGCGGCTACCTGTCCACAGCGCGCCCACCCCCTTGGGGCCATGAATCTTGTGGGCGCTCAGCGCATAGCTGTCGATGCCCCACAGCTGTACCGGACAATGATGGCGCAAAAAGCCCTGCACGCCATCCACGTGCAGCAGCGCCTGCGGGCAGCGACGGTCCCTCAGCTTGGCCACCGCTTCCAAGGGTTGGATGGCGCCTGTCTCATTGTTCACCTGCATCACGCAGATTAGCCGCGTGTCCTTGCTCAGCAGGCTGTCCAACTGCTGCAGGTCAAGCAAGCCATCCGGCCCCAGCGGGATCGGTACCGCTTCAAACCCCTGATCCGCCATCGCCTTGCAGCTTTCCAGCACGGCCGGGTGCTCCCCCGCGGTGTACAGCACTTTGCCCCCCGGCCTGCGCCCCAACAGGCTGCCTGCAATGGCCAGGTTGTCTGCCTCGGTGCCGCCGGAGGTAAAGGTCACCTGCCCCTGCGCAGCATGCAGCACAGCCCGGATCTGCTCTCGGCACCGGTCCATGTCCTTTTCCGCCGCCAGGGCAGGCGCATACAAGGCAGAGGGATTGAAATAGCCATCCGTCATTGCTGAACGCATGGCCTCTATCGCCTGATCGCCTGGGCGCGTGGTTGCGCTGTTGTCCAGATATACCTTCAATGCTTCCTCAGTTCTGCTGCATTTTGCCGGGGCCGGCCGCACGGATAATCAGCTTGCGCATTTCCTCGCTGGGCTCAATCACCATCAGCGATTTCTGGCCGTCCTTTTGAAAGAACATGTAGAACAAGTCGGCCTCCCTGTTGAGAAACCAGTTGATGCGCTTGATGCCGGGCATGTTCAGATACCTGCGAAAGGAGCCGGTGCTCACCATGCCCACGGCCTCCACATTGCGCACATTCATGGTGCCCAGCGCCTTGCGCTTGCGGTTGTTGAACACCTTGGCAAAATCCAGCACGCCGTTGGTGAAGGTGTACTCGTATTCGGTTTTGATGCGATCCTTGTACAAAAAGAGGAACACGCAGGAGGCAATCATCAGCAGCGTAATGACGATATCAAACAGCATCCGCGTGCTGAACCCCTGTGTGCTGATGGCCATCGTAATCACATTAAACATAAACACCGCGAGCAAACCGGACAGAATCATCATCACCCAGGCCAGGGCCATCATGACGTTTTCTGCACCACGGTTGCGTTTGGTGACAACCTCTTCCATGAATTGATCCATGCTCATGCTCTCTCTCCTATCGGTAAAATATGGGCACAATCAGCCCAATCACCGCACCGAAAAATACCTCGGTGGGTGTATGGCCAACCAGCTCCTGAAGCTCGGCATCCCCCAGGGGTTTTCCCTCCACCAGCATGCGGTGGAGCATGCGGTTGAGCACCTGGCTTTGCTTGCCGGTCTGCCGGCGCACGCCCATGGCGTCATAGATGACCACCATCGTGATCGCAATGGCGATGGCAAAGGACGTGGAGCCCAGGCCCTCGCGCGAGGCGATCATGGAGGTGAGCGCCACCAGAAAGGCGGTGTGGGAGCTGGGCATGCCGCCCATGCCAATCATGCGCCGCAGGTTCAGCCCGCGGTTGATGCGCCAGTCGATCAGCACTTTGATCACCTGGGCTACAAACCAGGCAACCAGCGCACAGATCAGGATATCGTTTCTCAGCAGGTCAGCCACTTCATTCCTCCACACACCATAGCGGTCGCATCATTGTACCCGCTGGAGGCTGTCCAGCGCAAGTTGCGCAAGGAAGCGCCCGGCATCGCCAAAGGCATTGGCCGCCGCAACGGCGGCATCAACATGGCGGGCTGCATCGCGGCGGGCGGCCAGAGCGCCATAGACAGCAGGCCAGGTCAACTTGCCGTGCCCGGCGTCCTGCCCTACCTGTTTGCCCAGCAGCTGCTCCTCGCCCTCCAGGTCCAGCAGATCGTCCACGATCTGAAAGGCCAGCCCCAAATGCAGGCCATACTGCCCGCCCAATGCCATCTGCTTTTCATCCGCACCGGCCAGCGCCAGCCCGCCCAGCACACCCGCCAAAATGAGATCAGCCGTCTTATGCTCGTGGATATATCGCAGCATGCGCTTGTCCGCAGGCTGTCCCTCCATGGCGATGTCCGCCGTCTGTCCGGCGATCATCCCCCGGCTGCCGGCACGCGTGGCAATTTGCGCCATGCCCGCCACCGCCCTGGGGTGCCCGCTGCGCGCCATCACCTCATAGGCCAGGTTCAGCAATGCATCCCCTGCCAAAATGGCCATGGCCTCACCAAATGCTTTGTGGCTGGTGGGCCGGCCGCGGCGCAGGTCATCATCATCCATGGCGGGCAGGTCATCGTGTATGAGGGAGTAGGTGTGTATCATCTCCACCGCTGCCGCAAAGGGCACCGCGGGCATGACATCCTCTTCCAACAGGTTATAGGCCGCCAGCAGCAGCACAGGGCGCAGGCGCTTGCCGCCTGACAGCAGGCTGTAGCGCATGGCCTCTGCCAGATCCGCCGGTATGCCGGCCTGCGGCCAGGCTGTATCCGGCCGGGCAATGGCCGCGTCCAGCGCCTGCTCCGTCATGCGCTGATAGGCGGCGTAGCGCTCCTTATGCTCCATCCTCATCCTCCGCGGGTTTGAGGGAACCATCCTTGAGGATCATCAGCTTGCCCTGCGCAGCGTCCAGATCACGGGTGAGGTCCTGGGATATCTTGATGCCCTGCTCATAGGCCTGCAACAGCTTTTCCAGCGGCAGGCCGCCCTCCTCCATCTGGTTGACCAATGCTTCCAGGGCCTCCAACTTGGCCTCAAAGCCAAGGTCTGTCTTTTTCTGCGTCACTTAAATTCCTCCAATTGGGCGGACAGCTTGCGCACCTCCGCCCTACCATCATGAAATACAAGGGTAAACTGTTCGGGCAGATGGCTGACATCGGTCAGCGGCCTGCCCTCATGAAGGGCCAACGCGTACCCACGCCGCAGCGTCTCGCCCGGGCCCATGGCCTGCAGCTTGCCCATCAGCGCATCCAGTTGGGCACGGTGCTCCCGCAGCCGGCCGGCATAGATGCTCAGCAGCGCCTGGTTGACCACAGCCAGGCGGTGCGCATAGCCCTGCAGCCGCATGGCCGGGTTAAACCGCTCCAGCCGCCGGGCCAAATCCTGCATGCGCGCTGACAGCATCAGCAGGCTGTTCATCGCCTTCTGATGCAGTTCGCCCCGCAGGGCGCGGACGCGCTGGTTCAACTCCCGCTTATCGGGCACCGCCAGTTCAGCGGCGGCAGACGGCGTTGGCGCCCTCATGTCGGCGGCAAAGTCCGCCAGCGTGGTGTCGGTCTCGTGCCCCACGGCCGATATCACAGGCTTGGGACAGGCGGCAATGGCCCGCACCAATTTCTCTTCGTTGAAGGCCCACAGGTCCTCTATGGAGCCGCCGCCGCGGCCGATGATGATCACGTCTACCGTGTCAAGCTGCGCCACCTCGTGCAGCGCCTGCACCAGATCCTCCGCTGCACCTTCGCCCTGCACCTGGGCGGGGCGGAGAATCAGCGGCATGTTGGCAAAGCGGCGGTGCGCCACGGTTAAGATGTCGTGCAGCACCGCGCCGGAGCCCGAGGTAACGATGCCCATTGCCCGGGGCAGCAGCGGCAGGGGCCTTTTTCGTGCGGCATCAAACAGCCCTTCCTTGAGTAGCTTATCCTTGAGGGCGTTGTAGCGCTGAAACAGCTCCCCCACGCCATCCTGCAGCATGGCCTCCGCGTAGAATTGGTAGCTGCCGCTGACGGTATACAGCCCGGCAGAGCCGATGAGCACCACCTTCATGCCGTCCTGGGGCTTAAAGCGCAGGCCCATATTGTGCTGGCGGAACATCACGCAGGCGATGCGGCTGTTCTCATCCTTGAGCGAAAAGTACCAGTGCCCTGAGGCATAGGGGCGAAAGTTGCTCACCTCGCCGCGCACCGCAATGCCCTGCAGCATCGGATCACCTGCGAGGGAGCGGCGCACATACTCGTTCAGGTCGCTGACGCTCAGCGCGCTTGCCTGCATGCCGCCTCCAGGGTGTTCTCCATCAGCATGCTGATGGTCATCTTGCCCACGCCGCCCGGCACCGGGGTGATGTATCCGGCTATGTCCTTGACGGCTTCATAGTCCACATCACCCACCACCTTGCCGTCTACACGGTTGATACCCACATCCACCACAGCAGCACCCGGCTTGACCATATCGGCGGTCACAAAATGCGGCTTGCCGATGGCGGCCACCAAAATGTCGGCCCGGCGGCAGTGGTCCTTCAGGTTCTGCGTGCGGGAATGGCAGATGGTCACCGTGCAGTGCTCCCCCAGCAGCAGCATGGCCACCGGCTTGCCCACAATGTTGGACCGCCCGATCACCACCGCTTCCTTGCCCGCCAGCGGCACGCCCGCCTGCTTGAGCATGTACATGATGCCCTTGGGCGTGCAGGCCACAACGCCCTCCTGCCCGGTGAACAGCCTGCCCGCGTTATCGATATGAAAGCCGTCCACATCCTTTTCCGGCAGGATGCTGGCCAGCACAACCTCCTCATCCAGGTGTTTGGGCAGCGGCAGCTGCACCAGGATGCCGTGGATGAGGGGATCCTCGTTCAATGCTTGGATGGCTTTGATCAACTCCGCCTGGGGGATATCCTTATCCAGCTTAACGGTTCTTGAGTACAGCCCAATGGTTTCACAGGCAATGCCCTTGTTGCGCACATAGATCTGGCTGGCCGGGTCTTCCCCCACCAGCACAACCGCCAGGCCGGGGTGAATGCCCTGTTCCTTCATTTCCGCCACGCGCCTTGCCTGGTCGCGGGTCAGTTCCTCCGACATGAGCTTGCCGCTGAGTATCTCTGCCATGGTGTACCTCCCTGATGATGTTATGATGTCAAAAAGTGTCTGCGTGCGCCGATCATGGCTACGCCGGCCGCGTTGTCGCCTGACAGCTCGGGCCGGCCATAGCACAGGCGCATGCCCGTGCGCCGGTCGGTATTTCTGCGCTCCAGCATCTGCCGCAGCAAGGCCGAGGATGCCACGCCGCCAAAGATGACCGCGTCATCAAGCCCGGTGGCTTCCCTTCCCAACGTCAGCATCCGGATGACGGTGCGCGCCACCAGATCAAACACTTCTGCCGCGATATCCTGCGGGGCGAGCTCGCCCTGCTCCGCGTCACGCATGGCCTGGGCCTCCGCGCCCGAAAAATGGCAGCCCTCCCGGGATACACTTGCGCCGTATCTGCCCTTGGCACGGCCTGTCAAAGCCAGCTTTTCAAGCGCCGGCCCGGCCGGAAACGGCAGCCCCAGCCGGACGCCCACACGGTCAATCAACTGGCCTGCATGCAGGTCCAGCGAGCCCATCACCGCCATCAGCCTATCCCCCTCGCTGGCCAGCAGCTCGGTGGTTCCACCGGATAGATGCAGGGCCAGAAAACGCTGGGGCGGTTTCGGCTGCCCTATCAAAGCCGCGGCCAGGTGTCCGCGCTGGTGGGTGGTGGTGTAGCATGGCACGCGCAGCGCGGCCGCCATGCTCTGCGCCAGGGACAGCCCGGCTCTGAACACCGGCATGTAGGAGTCCTCCCCGTCCACCGGCCTGTCGGATACGCATATCGCGTCGATCTGCGCGTCAACGCCGTCCAATGCCTCCACAACTACCTGGGGCAGTTGCCTGACATGCGCAAAAACGGCCTCGCTTTGTCGAAGGCCGCGCGCACCCGGTTCCACCGGGAGGAGCATTCTGCTGGAGGAGATAAGGTTGAAGCCTTGATCAACAACGGCACAGGAGGTGGTGTAGCAGCTGGTGTCCAAGCCGAGTACGGCCTTCATGCCCCGGGGTTCTCCCGCACATAGCTGCCCAGCACGCCGTTGATGAAGCGGCTGTCGCTCTCCTCGCCATAGCGCTTGGCCAGCTCCACCGCTTCATTGATCACCGCGCTGTGCGGTGAATCCTTCAGGTAGGCCAGCTCGTACATGGCAAGCCGTAAAATAGCCCGAACCAGCACGGGGATGCGATCCAGCTCGCGCGTTGTGCTGCGGGCCGCGATCTCCTGGTCAATGGCATCGCTGTGCTCCTGCAGGCCATCAAGCACCGCCCGGATGTAGGCGTCGTCCGCCGCCTCATCGGGCTCAAAGGCAATCAGCCCCTGCAAGGTGTCCGGTCCGCCCTCGCCGCCGAGCATCTTCTCGTAAATCAGTTGCATTGTCGCCCGGCGGGCGGCCAATCTTGACATGCCGGCCTTACTCCTTCGGCTCAGCGGAGGCAGCCTGGGCCGGCTCCTGCTTTGCTTCGTTTTTCTTTTCGTCCAGGGCCTTCTTCACCTTTTCCATGTCCTCCGGCCCATAGGTAACCTTTTTGCTGGACGGCGGGAACAGCTTGTTGATGAGCTTGCGCGCCGAATCCTCCAAGTTGTCGGAAGCGCCGATAAAGTAACCCGCCGCAGTCAGCGCGGCGACCAGCAGCGTCTTCCAGAAGCCCAGGTAGATCAGCATCAGGCCAAATACAAAGAATGCGCCTGCATAGATCAGCTTGCGTACCGGGTTGCCGGGCTTGTTCCACTCGTGCATATGCTTGTCAATTCCCTTCAAGATGCTGTTCTTCAACCTGGGCGATATCCTCGTCATCAGGGGCGTCAGGCATGGCCTCGGCCTGTTCATCCACCTTTCTGCCAAAGCCAAACCACGTGTGTTTTTCCGCTGCCTGGGGCGGTGCGGCCGTTTCGGGCTCCACCTTGGGCGGCTCCTGCATGAGGAAAGGGGATTCCTTCACCTCATTATCTGCGGTATCCACCGATACGCGCACCTCTTTGACGTCCACGCCGGAGGCGTTGAGCAGGTGCTGGCGCACCTCCTTTTGCAGCGCAGCAACAGCCAGGGGGATGCTGATATTGCCGGCCATGGCCACCTTCAGGTCGATGACCACGCCATCCCTGCGGTTTTCGATGGTCAGGCCCTTGAGGGCCATCTCATCATGGGCATCCATCACCTTGTGCACCAGGCTTTCCATGGCCTTTACCGAGATGCGCAGCTCGCCGCCGGCGGTCTGCTGTACCACAAAATCCTCTCTGGATGCTCGGCCGGACTTGGGCAAGGTGAGCAGATACACACCAAACAGAAACAGGACGGCGCCGCTTACCAGAATGAGCCAGCGGTTAATCACCAGCCCCTCTGCTCCGAATACGGAAACGGCAATCCGATCCACGCCCAGGCCGACCAGAAAAGTCCCCACGCCTGCCAGGGCCGTCAAAAATGCGCCCACAAACAGAAGGATACGATCCAGAAACTTAACCTTCACGGAATCTTCCCCCCTTCAGGGACAGCCTCAGGCTTTGCGGCTCTTCCTGGCCGGCTTTGCAGCCTTGGGCTCTTCGGGCGCCTCAGCCACTTCTGCCGGCGGGGTTTCCACAGCCTCGGCTACCGGCTTTTCCGCCTCAACCTCCTGCGGCACAGCAGGTGCTTCTTCAGACACAGGCGTGGCATCGGACGCCTCAACATCTTCCGGGGCAGGCACTGCATCTGCTTTGGCGTCTACAGCCTCTTCCTTCTTCTGCTTGGCCTTCTTTTTGCTGCTGCCCGGCAGGCTGGGCACGTTGGCCGCCTCCAAGTTGGATTGTACCTCACGCTTTTCCTTTTCAAAGCTGACGCCCTGAATGTGCACGTCCACGCGCACCACCTTCAGGCCGGTCATGGCTTCGATGGATTTTCGAACATTTTCCTGCACCTCGGTGGCCACCTTTTGAATGGGCTGCCCGTACTCCACAATGGTGTACAGGTCGATGGATACCTCTTCCGTGCCCACCTCCACCTTGACGCCGCGGGTAATGTTGCGGTTTTTGCCGATGATGTCGCCAAAGCCGCCGCTGGTCACCATGCCCGCGATGCCCTCAATCTCGTTGGCGGCAATGCCGGATATGATGGCGATGACTTCGTTGGCGTAGGTAATGGTACCGCCGTCCGGCGATTCAACCTCCGCGTTGACTGGCAGGTTTTCGTTCTTAGGTGCCATGCGACACACCTCCTCCTATATCAGAGCCAGTATAGCAAAATTAGCGCCCCTGCGCAATATGGCGCACATCAGGGCATCCCGTCTTCAAATGCTTGCAGGTCTTCCGCTCCTCTGATACACTACAGGCAAAATCAATACCGCGCGAAGAAAGGACATGAATGATGTTAAACTTTGATTTCTATGCTCCGGCCCGCATCATATTCGGCAAGGATACCCAGCAAAAAATCGGCAAGGTGCTCAAACCGCACGCCAAAAAGGTGCTGCTGCACTATGGCGGTGGCAGCATCAAAAAGTCCGGCCTGTATGACCAGGTAGTAGCCTCCCTCAAGGAAAACGGCATCGCCTATTTCGAACTGGGCGGCGTTCAGCCCAATCCCCGCCTGGGCCTGGTGCACCAGGGCATCCAGCTGGCCAGGGACGAAGGGGTTGACCTGATCCTGGCTGTGGGCGGCGGCAGCGCGATAGACTCCGCCAAGGCTATTGCCATGGGCGTCTATCTGGACCATGACGTGTGGGATGTATACGAACAGCAGATGCGTATCGACAAGGCCCTGCCTGTCGCCGTTGTGCTGACCATCCCCGCCGCGGGCAGCGAGTCCAGCGGTGACACCGTGATCACCAATGAGGAAAAAAGCCTGAAGTACGGCTATGGCAGCCCCAGGCTGCGCCCGCTGATCAGCATCATGAACCCGGAGCTGTTTTTCACCTTGCCCAAGGACCAAGTGGCCAACGGCGTGGCGGACATGATGAGCCATGTGTTTGAGCGCTACTTCACCAACACCCGCAACACCGATCTGACCGATGGCCTGTGCGAGGCAGTGCTGCGCACCATCATGCTCAACGGCCCCAAGGTGCTGGACAACCCGCAGGATTATGACGCCTGGGCCGAAATCGGCTTCAGCGGCACAGTGGCGCACAATGGGCTGGTGGGCATGGGCCGTGAACAGGATTGGGCCTGCCACAACATGGAGCATGAGTTGAGCGCTATCTACGATGTGGCCCACGGCGCCGGCCTGGCGGTGCTGACCCCGGCCTGGATGCGATATGTGTACAAGGATAACATCGACATGTTTGTCCAGTTTGCCGTCAACGTCATGGGCGTGCAGATGAGCTACCGTGACAAGGATGCCCTGGTGCTAGAGGGCATCGCCCGGCTGGAGGCCTTCTTCCGCCGCATGGGCCTGCCCCAAACGCTGACGGAGCTGGGCATTGACGGCAGCCGGCTGGAAGAGATGGCCAAAAAGGCCACCGGCATCGCCTTTGGCGAGGAATCCCCCCTGGGCAACTTCAAAAAGCTGGCCTGGCAGGATGTGGTCAACATCTATAACCTGTGTAAATAATTAGCATCATCACCAAATGCGGCGGCGGAGGGACAAACCCTCCGCCGCTTTGTATTCTCGTATGGAATATCGCTACTCGTAGGGCTCCTGCCGCACGGGGTCATTGTGCACCAGCACATCCGGCCCCAAGTCCTTAAAGCGGCAGATCATTTCATTGGTCAAGGCCAGCCCCATGTGGGGCACGTCGATGTCCGCGCGCGCCACAAATACCGCCTCGGACAGCTCCTGTTCATCGCGCACAATCTCGTTGCTTCCATCCACCTGGGCGTAGAAGCCGGCCAGCATGGAGCCCGTGAAGGGCCATGGCTGGCTTTTGTAGTAGGTGATGTGCCGTACCTTAAGCCCGGTTTCCTCCATCACCTCGCGCGCCACTGCCTGCTCCAGCGTCTCGCCGATTTCGGCATACCCGGCCACCAAAGCAGGGCGCGGGTTCTCCCGCCCGGCATATTTCGTCACCAGCAGCCTGTCGCCATCCACTACGCCCACGATGACCGCCGGCATGATCTGCGGGTACTCCCGTTGGCCGCACTGGGTGCAGACCATCAGGCGCTCCACCTGGTCGTGCTGCGCAGCAGCGCCGCAGCGGCCGCAGAACCTGCGGCTGGCGTACCACCGGTACAGATGGTGCGCCACCACACCCGCAAAGCACAGGTGCCGTGGAGAGGTGTAGCGCAGCTCCTGCACCGGCACAAAGGCATATCCCGCCGGGGCCATGTCCATCGCGCCCTCTTCCAGCAAAAAGAAGGGCTGCTCGCCAATGCTGAACAGGTAGGTGCACCGCTCAGCGGGTTGCCCCAGATCAGCCAGGCATGGGTAGGAAACCATATCCCCCATGGCCGTCAGCACCGTGTCGTCACGGCAGCAGATGATGCTGTCCTGTGGGGACGGCGTCAGGGAGCGATAGCTGTTGTCAAACGCCAGAGGCGAAAACTCATGCAACATTTATGATAACCGCGTCAGATCGTCATCAGGCCTTGTCCTGCGGGTCAAAGCGGAGGTGGAGCATGCGCAGCTGCTCCTCCGGCACGGCGGATGGCGTATCCATCATCAGGCAGGAGGCGTTTTGCGCCTTGGGGAAGGCAATTACATCGCGCAGGCTGTCCGCCCCGGTCAACATCATCATCAGCCGGTCAATGCCAAAGGCAAAGCCGCCGTGGGGCGGGGTGCCGTATTTGAATGCCTCCAGCAGGAAGCCAAAGCGCTGCCAGGCCTCCTCATGCGTGAAGCCAAGCCAGCTGAACATCCGCTCCTGCAGGTCGCTTGCGTGGATGCGGATGGAGCCCGACCCCATCTCGATGCCGTTATATACCAAATCGTATGATTTGGCGCGCACCTGCTCCGGGTGTGTTTCCAGCAGGCCAAAGTCCTCCTCCATGGGCATGGTGAAGGGGTGATGCGCCGCCTGGAACCGCTGGCTTTCCTCGTCCCACTCCAGCAGGGGAAACTCGGTAATCCACAGCAGGTTGTCCTTGCTCTGATCAATCAGGCCGAGCTCGCGCGCAAGCCTGCCGCGCAGCTGCCCCATGGCGGTCAACGCCACGGGCTTTTTGTCCGCGATGAGGAACAGCGCGTCCCCCGGCTGTACGTCCATGTGCGCAAGGAGCGCCTTTAGCTTTTCCTCGCTGAAGAACTTGGCAAAGGAAGAGCGGACAGTACCGTCCTCCTGCAGGGCCATCCAGGCCAGGCCCTTGACATGGTAGGTTTTGACAAACTCACCCAGCGCGTCCATCTCCTTGCGGGACAGGCGGTCGGCGGCCTGTTTGGCCGTGATGGCGCATACCATCTGCCCGCCTTCCACCGCCTGCTCAAATATGGAAAAACCGCATCCCCGCACCTGCTCATTCACGGTGGAGATGGTCATGTCATAGCGGGTGTCCGGCTTGTCGGAGCCATATTTCTCCATGGCGTCCTTCCAGGTCATTCGAGGCAGAGGCAGCGGCAGGTCAATGCCCTTGACCTCCTTGAAGACAGCGGCAAAGGCACCCTCTACGACGGTTTGAACGTCCTTGGGCTCTACAAAGCTCATCTCAAGGTCCAGCTGGGTAAACTCCGGCTGGCGATCGGCGCGGCTGTCCTCATCGCGGAAGCAGCGGGCCACCTGAAAATAGCGGTCCATGCCGGCCAGCATCAACAGCTGCTTGTATATCTGGGGGCTTTGGGGCAAGGCGTAGCACTCCCCGGCGTGGATGCGGCTGGGCACCAGAAAGTCCCGCGCGCCCTCGGGGGTGGACTTGGTGAGGATGGGCGTTTCAAACTCGGCGAAGCCCTGGGAAATCATATGGTTGCGGATGGCCATGGTCACCTGAGACCTGGCTAACATGGTCTTTTGCATGCTAGGCTTGCGCAGGTCCAGGTAGCGGTACTTGAGGCGTATGGCCTCATTGTCCTTGGCGCCGTCCTCTACATAGATGGGCGGCGTCTCGGCGGCGTTGAGGATCTTGGCCTCGCGCACATTCACCTCCACCCGTCCGGTGGCCATATGCTCATTCACCGCATCGGCTTCCCGCAGAGCCACCTGGCCGCGGATGGCCAGCACATACTCTGAGCGCAGGGCCTCGCCCATGGCATACACATCGGCAGGCAAGGTATCCGCCTTGAACACCACCTGCACCATGCCCGAAACGTCCCGCAGCCACACAAAGATAATGCCCCCCATGTTGCGGGCGCGCTGCACCCAGCCCATGAGCGTCAGCTCGCGGCCTACCATCGCCTCGGTTACTTCGCCGCAGCGGTAATCCCGCCGCCATCCGCCTAAAAACTCAGCCATTTTGTTCCACTCCTCCGTTTTTCCGCATCAACATGCCTGCGATTTGTTCTACAGCGCCCTGCAAGGGGATCTCTTTTTCCTCCCCGCTGCGCATGTCCCGCAGCCGGACATTGCCGCGCTGCATCTCCTCGCCCCCCACCATCACCAGCATATGCACATTCAGCTTATTTGCGTACTTAAACTGCGCGCGCAGGCTGCGGCTGCTATGGTCGCAATCCACCCGCAGACCGGCAGCCCGCAGCGCCAGCGTCAGCTGGAAGGCCGCCGTCAGCGACTCCGGCTCGATATTGGCCACATAGATTTGATATTGCTCGGGCTCGGGCAGGGCGATGCCGCGGTTATCCAGCTCCATCAGGATGCGCTCCATCCCGATGCCAAAGCCCACCGCGGGCAGATCAGGCCCGCCCAGCATCTCCACCAGGCCGTCATAGCGCCCGCCGCCGCACAACGCCAGCCCTTCGCGCACGCCGTGCATGATAATCTCAAACACCGTTTTGGTGTAGTAGTCCAGGCCGCGCACAATGCGCGGGTCTACCTGGTAGCGCACGCCGGCCGCATCCAGCAATTGCTGCAGGCGGGCGAAGTGATCATCGCACTCATCACAGAGCATGTCCAGCACCACGGGTGCATCCGCCACAATGCGTTTGCAGGCCGTTTCCTTGCAATCCAGCACCCGCAGCGGGTTGCGGTCAAAGCGCTGGCGGCAGTTTTCGCACAGGTTGCCCAGGTTGTCGCCCAGGTATTCCCGCAGCCGCTGGTGATAGCCTGGGCGGCACACCGGGCAGCCGATGGAGTTGACGTGCACCGTCAGGTCATCCAGCCCAAGGCCGGCCAGCATATTGAGCAGCAGGGAAATCAGCTCCGCATCCGCGGTGGGCTCCTTGGCGCCAAAGCACTCCATGCCAAACTGGTGGTGCTCCCGCAGGCGGCCGTGCTGAGGGTTTTCGTAGCGGAAGATGGGGTTATTAAGGTAGTACATCTTCTGCGGCTGGGCCTGGGCAAACAGCTTGCCCTCTATCAGGGCGCGCACCGCGCCTGCCGTGCCCTCCGGCTTCAGGGTGATGCTGCGCCCGCCCTTGTCCTCAAAGGTATACATCTCCTTTTGCACGATGTCCGTGGTATCGCCCACGCCGCGCAAAAACAGCTCCGTATGCTCAAACACAGGCGTACGCACCTCGCGGTAGCCGGCCAGGGCAGCCGCCTGCCGCATGGCAGCCTCCACATGCTGTGCCCTGTAGCTGTCCTGCGGCAGTACATCCTTGGTTCCCTTGGGTGCCTGTATCATTGATTCCTCCCATAAAACAACCCATGCATCAAAATGCATGGGACGAATTGCTTCGCGGTGCCACCCTGCTTGCACAACACATGTGCCGCTCAATGCCTGTATCGCAGGCTGCGCCGGCTCTCGCCGATGGCTCCGGGGTGTCTATCTGATGGTTTGCCGGGGGCTTACAGCCCAGACCCCCTTCTCTTCAGGCAAACGGCACAGCCTCTTCCCTTCAACGCCGATGGGCGTATTATATGGCGTGTTCGTCCCTTTGTCAATGCTGGGGCGCTGTGCTATAATCCACGTGAAGAAGGAGGCTGAGTAAATATGAGTGAATGTGAAAGCTGCTTTACCCCTTTAATCCGTCTGGATGTCAATCATCTGATGAGCGATGTGGTGGGCGAGCGCTATGGTATTTCTGCGAATGAGTTAGATGCCGCCCAGCAGGCGGCCACGGCAGCGTTTGAAGCGGTGAAGCGCAACCGCGGTCAGGGCTGGCTGGGGTGGACCGAGCTGCCCTACAATCAGGATGACATTGTGGCCGACATCGAGCAGACCGCGACCAGCATACGCAAGCGCTTCAAGGCCTTTGTGGTGCTGGGTATCGGCGGCAGCGCGCTGGGCCCCATTGCGGTACATCAGGCGCTTAACCACCTGCATTACAACGAGCTGAGCGACGAAATACGCCGGGGCCCCCGCCTGTATGTGGAGGATAACATCGACCCCGAGCGCATGCAGGCGCTGCTGGATGTGGTGGATGTAAAGACCACCTGCTTCAACGTCATCACCAAGTCCGGTGCCACCGCCGAGACGATGAGCCAGTACCTGATTGTGACCGAAGCGTTGAAGAAAGCTGTGGGCGACGGCTGGCAGCAGCATATCATCGCCACCACCGACCGCGAGAAGGGCAACCTGATCAAATTGGCGCAACTGGAAGGCTTCAAAACCTTCTACATCCCCTCCTCCGTGGGCGGCCGTTTCAGCCAGCTCAGCCCCGTAGGCCTGTTAGCCGCCGCGGTATGCGGCATCAACATCCGCCTGATGCTCAGCGGCGCCAAGTGCATGGATCAGCGCTGCGCTACCGACCGCATCTGGGACAACCCGGCGCTGTTAGAGGCGGTCATCCAGCATGTGTTGATGGAATCCGGCATCAACGTGCACGTGATGATGCCCTACGCCGACAGCCTCAAGTACATGGCAGACTGGTTTTGCCAGCTGTGGGCAGAGAGCCTGGGCAAGAATGTGACCCGCAAGGGGATGGCCGTCAACGTGGGGCAGACGCCCGTCAAATCCCTGGGCGTTACGGATCAGCACAGCCAGCTGCAGCTGTATACCGAAGGCCCCTACGACAAGGTGATTACCTTCCTGAAGGTGGAGGCATTCCGCGCCACCACAGCCATTCCCCACGGCTGTGAAGAGTTCCCGGACGTGGCCTTCCTGGGGGGCAAGACGCTCAACCAGCTCATCGAGGCCGAGCGCCAGGGCACCGAATACGCCCTGCTGCGTGCAGGCCGCATGAGCCAGACCATCACGCTGCCCATCGTCAACGAGCACACCATCGGCCAGCTGCTCTACTTCCTGGAGCTGGTAACCGCCTATGTGGGCGAGCTGCTCGATATTGACGCCTTCAACCAGCCAGGCGTTGAGGAATCCAAGATCGCCTCCTACGCGGTGCTGGGCCATACAGGTGACAAGTACCGCCTCAAGCAGCAGGAAATGGCTGCAGCGCCCGCATCGCAGGAGAAGTATATCCTGTAAGCACTGATTTTCACCCCACAAAGGGCGCCGCTGATGTGATATGCGGCGCCCTTTGTTCACGGATAGTTTCTTTTACTCCACAGGCTTGTAGCGCAGGATCGGGTTGCGCGCAGCGCCCACCTCGTCCGGCCGGCCGATGGGGGTAGTCACCGGGGCCTGGTGCAGACGCTCAGGATCGGTGTCGATCATCTCGCGGATCGCGCGGAAAGCCTCCGCGGCCTCATCCAGGGCTTCGCGGCTTTCGGTTTCCGTGGGTTCAAGCATCAGCGCCTCATGCACAATCAGGGGGAAGTACATGGTGGGCGGGTGCATGCCGTAGTCAATCAGGCCCTTGGCCACATCCAGCGCGGACACGCCCGACTCGCGCTTGGTCTTCTCCAGCGTGAGCACAAACTCGTGCATGCATACATGATCGTAGGCCACAGGGAAGTATTTCTTCACAGCGTGCATCAGATAGTTGGCGTTGAGCACGGCGGTTTCGCTGGCTTCCTGCAGGCCATCAGACCCCAGCGTCAGGATGTAGGTCAGCGCGCGCACCAGAATGCCGAAGTTGCCATAGTAGGAACGCACCTGGCCGATGCTGTCGGGCTTTCGCTCCTCGCCCAGCAAGGAGGCCGGCAGGTAGGGGCTCAGGATGTCCTTGCAGCCAACGGGGCCGCAGCCGGGGCCGCCGCCGCCATGGGGGGTAGAGAAGGTCTTGTGCAGGTTGAGGTGCACCACGTCAAAGCCCATGTCCCCCGGGCGCACCTTGCCCATGATGGCATTGAGGTTGGCGCCGTCGTAGTAGCACAGGCCGCCGCAGGCGTGGATGATCTCGGTGATTTCCAGGATATTGGTGTCAAACAGGCCCAGCGTATTGGGGTTGGTCAGCATCAGGCCGGCCACCTCATCCGAGCAGGCTGCCCGCAGTGCATCCATATCCACACAGCCGTTGGCAGCCGAGGGGATATTGATCACGCTGTAGCCCACCATGGCCGCGCTCGCCGGGTTGGTGCCATGGGCCGAGTCGGGCACGATAATCTTGGTGCGCT
This sequence comes from Clostridiales bacterium, assembly GCA_012513645.1. Classification (GTDB taxonomy): domain Bacteria; phylum Bacillota; class Clostridia; order Christensenellales; family Aristaeellaceae; genus UBA1038. The sequence goes on from JAAZBU010000098.1 coordinate 33,229, forward strand.
TTGCATCGCCGCGTGCCTCATGATACTTCTTCATGAGCAGCAGGCCGGTAAACTCGCCATGCGCGCCGGCCGCGGGCTGGAAGCTCATGGCGTCCATGCCCGTGATTTCACACAGCAGCTTCTCCGCCGTGTCGATCACTTCCCGGCAGCCAAGCACTGTATCCGCAGGCTGCAAGGGGTGTACGTTTGCGAAGTTGGGGTCACCCGCCGCGACCTCATTGATGCGGGGGTTGTACTTCATGGTGCAGGAGCCCAGCGGGTAGAAGCCGCTGTTGACGCCAAAGGCCTGCTTGCTCAGCCTGGTGTAGTGACGGATCAGCTCCACCTCGGTCAGCTCGGGCAGCTTGGGCATGTTCTCACGCAGCGAGGCATCCTCGGGCAGCGCGGCCTTGGGTACATCGCAGCCGGGCAGATAGCTCATCTGGCGGCCCGTGGCCCCAAGTTCGAAGACCAGCTTCATGTTGTCACCTCCCGCACGGCCTCGACCACACGGTCAAGGGCCTGTTTAGTCAACTTCTCAGTCACGCACCAAAGCATGTGGTCGCCCACCGGCAGGCCGCTGAGGATGCCTTTTTGCATCAAGGCCTGCTCCAGCGCCTTGGGATCCGACGGGCATGTGGTGACAAACTCGTTAAAGAAAGCGCCGTCATATACCAGCTTGATCCCCGTTATCCGGGTCAGCTGTTGGGCAAAGTAATGCGCCTTGTGGTAGCACAGCTCGGCCGCCTGCCGGATGCCCTGCGGCCCCATGGCAGACATGTATACCGCCGCCGTCATGGCGCACAGTGCCTGGTTGGAGCAGACATTGCTGCCGGCCTTTTCCCGGCGGATGTGCTGCTCGCGCGCCTGCAGGGTGAGCACGAAGGCCCGCCTGCCTTGATTGTCCTTGGTTTCGCCCACAATGCGGCCGGGCAGGGAGCGCGTCAGCTCCTTCCTTGCCGCCATGAAGCCCAGGTAGGGCCCGCCGTAGGACAATGGAATGCCCAGCGGCTGTCCTTCGCCTACGGCGATGTCAGCGCCGTATTCCGCAGGGGTTTTGAGCATGCCCAGCGAGATGGGGTATACGCCCATGATCGCCTTGGCACCCGCCCCATGGGCAGCATCTACCAGCGCCTGCGCATCCTCAATCTGGCCGAAGAAATTCGGCTGCTGGATGTACACGCAGGCCGTCTTGTCGTTCAACAACTCGGCCAGCTGCTTCAGATCAGTCCGGCCGTCCTTGACGGGGATCAGCGCAAAGGGCACATCGCGCCCCCAGCAGTAGGTGCGGATGGTCTCGATGACTTCGGGATGGGCGGCCGCGCTGACCAGCACGCCTTCGCGCCTGCGGTCCAGGCACATCATGGCGGCCTCGGCCGCGGCGGAGGCGCCATCGTAAACCGACGCGTTGCTGACATCCATGCCGGTCAGCTCGCAGATCATGGTCTGGTATTCAAAGATGCTCTGCAGGATGCCCTGGCTTAATTCAGCCTGGTAGGGTGTGTAGGTGGTGGAAAACTCTTCCCTGCTGGTCACACTGCCGACGACGGCAGGGATGTAGTGATCATACGCGCCTGCGCCACGCAGGATCGTGGGAAAAATCCGGTTCTTGGCGGCCATGGTACGCATGGCATCGCGCACTTCCAGCTCGGATAGCCCCTGCGGGATGTCAAGCGGCTTGGTCAGCAGCACGCTCTTGGGTACATCGCTGTACAGGTCATCAATGGCCTGATAGCCAAGGCTGTGCAGCATCTCCAGGCGTTCCTGCGGTGTGGATGGCAGGTAGCTCCCCATGTCAGCCCTCCTTGGTCAGTTGCTCATACTCCTCCGCACTGAGCAGTTCTTCCCGGTCACTAATCTCGTTGACCCGGACAATCCACGCCTCGTAGGGCGCTTCGTTGATTTTTTCCGGCGTATCCACCAGCGATTCGTTAACCTCGGCCACCGTGCCCGTCACCGGGCTGATGATCTCGCTGACCGCCTTGACGGACTCGATATCCGCAAAGGAAGCGCCCGCCGTGACGGCATCACCCACAAACGGCACGTTGATGAACACGATGTCGCCCAGCTCCTTCTGCGCAAAATCGGTCAGACCGATCACAACGCTGTCTCCATCCTCTTTGACCCACTCGTGGGACTTGGAATAACGCAGCTCCTTGGGAAAATTCATGGCCTAATCCTCCTTCATAACTATGATGCGTTTCCGCATGATGTTCTTTGTTCAGGCTTTGGGGCGGGTATAAAAGGGCAGCGCCACAACTTGGGCAGCTAACTTACGGCCGCGCACGTCCACCACCAGCTTTTCGCCGATGTTGGCGTGGGCGCGGTCAATCGTGGCCATGGCAATCGCCTTGCCCACAAAGGGCCCCATGGTGCCGCTGGTCGTCCGGCCGATCAGTTGATCGTCCTTGTATACATCGCTGTCTTCCCGGGCGATGCCCCGGTCCAGCAGCATCAGCCCCACTCTGATCTTTTTGGGCTCCCCCCGCTCCAGCAGGGCCTGTTTACCGATGAAGTCCGGCTTGTCCATCTTGACAAACATATCAAGGCCAACTTCCAGCGGTGTGATGTCGTCGGACATCTCATGGCCGTAGAGGGGCATCCCCGCCTCCAGGCGCAGCGTGTCCCGCGCGCCCAGCCCGCAGGGAATCAGGCCGTCGTCCTTGCCGGCTTCCAGCAGCGCCTCGGCCAGGCGCACGGCATCCTCGGGCTTGCAATACAGCTCGTAGCCCAGCTCCCCCGTATATCCGGTACGGGACACCAGGCAATCGACGCCCGCCACTAACACATGCTCGGTGAAGGTATAGTATTTGGTGGGCAGTTGCGCCGCATCGGCCACACGGGCCAGCACCGCAGGCGCCTTTGGCCCCTGCAGGGCCAGCTGCGCATATTGATCGGACAGGTCAAGAATTTTGACGTCGCCCTGCGCATGCTTTGTGTACCAGGCGAAATCCTTGTCCTTGTTGGCGGCGTTGACAATCAGCAGATAGCGGTCCTCGGCAAACTTGTAGACAATCAGGTCGTCTACAATGCCTCCCTGTTTGTTGCAAATCGGGCTGTAACGCACGCGGCCCACCTGCATGCCGCTGAAGTCGTTGGTATGCATCCGCTGAAGGTTGCTCAGCGCATCCGGCCCTTCAAACAGGATCTCCCCCATGTGCGATACGTCAAACAGCCCGCAGGCGCGGCGCACGGCATTGTGCTCGGCGATTACGCCGGTGGGGTATTGAACAGGCAGCAGATAGCCCGCGAAGGGCACGATTTTGCCCTGCAGGCGTACATGCAGGTCGTACAGCGGCGTCTTTTTTTCCATAAAAACCCTCCTGATCAAAAGGCACGCAAACCATATTGCGTGCCTCTGTTGTTGAACCTCGAGGATTCCCCCGCAAGGCGGAGTTGCCTCTTAGGTGCATTGCTGCTTTCCAGAGTTTCGTCCCAATCCGGTCTTGCTGCCTGAGAGTTTTTGCAGTCCCCTTCGGCGCCGCTGCGCAAGCGGTCTCTCCCGGATTGCTCAACCGATTATTTTTTTGTGCCCCGACGCAGATAGGCGGGCACGCCCAGGTCGTCCTTCTCGGCCGCAAAGGGCTGCTGCGGGCGGACGGGCGGCTGGTAGGGGTTGGCCTGCTGCACATAGGGCGCTTGGCCTGGCGTATAGCCCGGCGCATAGGGCTGCTGCGGCTGATAGCCTTGCTGCATGTAAGGCTGCGGCGAGGGCATCTGCGGAACAACCGGGCCAGCCGGGCGCCCAGGCGTCGGGAAGAAGCCCGAGGTGTCCTGCTGATCGTACATGGCCGGCACCTGCGGCGCTTCAAAGGCCGGTGCATTGGCATCGGGCACATCAACGGGCGCGCGGTTTTCGTAGGGATTATAGGAGGCGGTGGCCGTACCGTAGGGCACAGATGCCTTAAACGGCTTTTTCTTGGCTTCCCGCGCGGGGAAGGCAGTCTTCTCAAAGCCGGTGGCAATGACAGTGATGCGCACCTCGTCCTTGAGGCTGTTGTCCACGCCGGCGCCAAAGATGATGTTGGCCTCGCTGTCGGCGGCCTCCTGAATCAGGCGGGCTGCCTCGTTGATATCCAGGATCGGCATATCCTCGCCGCCGGTGATGTTGATCAGCACCGCGCGGGCACCATCGATCTTGGTCTCAAGCAGCGGGCTGGCGACGGCGTTCTTGGCGGCCTGCACCATGCGGTTTTCGCCCTTGCCGCTGCCGATGCCGATGTGGGCCATGCCGCCGGACTCCATGACGGTTTTGACGTCGGCAAAGTCCAGGTTGATGGTGGCGGGCAGGGCAATCAGGTCGGAAATGCCCTGGATGCCCTGGCGCAGCACATCATCGGCCACGCGGAATGCTTCCAGCATGGAGGTACCCTTGCTGACCACCTGCAGGAGGCGATCATTGGGAATCACCACCAAGGTGTCCACAAACTGCTTGAGCTCGTTAATGCCCATTTCGGCGTTGCGCATGCGCTGCTTGCCTTCAAACTGGAAGGGTTTGGTGACCACGGCGATGGTCAGGCAGTTGAGCTCGCGCGCAATATCGGCAACCACAGGGGCAGCACCCGTGCCGGTGCCGCCGCCCATGCCGGCGGTGACAAACACCAGGTCCGCGCCCTTGAGCAGCTGGGCAATCTCTTCCCGGCTTTCCTCGGCGGCACGCTTGCCGATCTCGGGCACAGCGCCTGCGCCAAGGCCCTTGGTCAGCTTTTCACCGATCTGCAGCGTGATATCAGCCTTGGAGGCAGTCAGCGCCTGGCGATCGGTATTGACGGCGATGAATTCAACGCCCTTTAACTGGGCCTCCACCATGCGGTTGACCGCGTTGGCGCCGCCGCCGCCGCAGCCGACGACCTTAATGGATGCAAAGGATTGCCTTTGTTCTTGTTCAACCTGCTGCAGTTCAAGCATGGTTTGTCCTCCTCAAATGTGCGTGGGAGCGCCGGGGCATCAGCCGCCGAACAGCCCGCGGAAGAAGCCGCCGATGCCGCTTTGCGGCGCGCCGGCCCCCGTCTTGGTGTCTATAATCAGGTCAAGCAGCCCCAAGGCACTGGAGTAAATGGGGCTGGACAGTTTGACCGCCTTGCGCGGCAAATCCCGCACCGGCCGGCCCAGGCGTTCTGACAGAAACTCGCGGCCGCCCCGGTTGATAGCAAGGCCACCTCCGGTGAGGTACACGACAGACCAGTTGCCCAGGCGCACGCCCGATCCCTTGACGCACTCATTGATGGCTTCGCAGATCTCCTCGGCCCGCGGCTCCAAAATAGCGGACACCTTGTCGTAGTCGAATGTCTGCGTCCTGCCGTCAGCTGAGGTGACGTCAAAGCTGGGCTGGGAAGTGGGCGCGCCAAAGGTGTAGGCGCGCTTGATCTGCTCTGCCTGATCCAGGGGAATATCCAGCCCATAGGTCAAATCGGCCGTAATGTGGCCGCCGCCCAGGGGCAGGTTCCGGTGGAAGATGATGGTATCGCCCTCAACCGCCATCACCTCGGTGGTCAGGTACCCCATGTCAATCAGCAGGGCAGTGCGGTCGCGCTCCTCATCAGATATATAGAGCATCGCCTCCCCCATCGGTGTGGAGAAAAAGCCGCTGGCATTCTTGCCGATGGCGCGCAGGCGCTCGGACACGTCATCAATGAAAAACTGATCTGCAATCACATACGAAATCATGGCGCGCAGCTCATTGCCGTGCTGGTTAAGCGGCTCTAGTGTCTTTTTGCCGTCATCCACCACAAACCATGCCGGGCTGCGGTGAATGGGGGTGCCCCGCATCTCGCGTACCTCTTCATTGGCCATGGCGAACAATGTTTCGATATCACGGCTGGTGACGTGCGGATCAGCGCCCTGCAAATCCACCTTGACTTCAACCGTGTATACGCGGCTGAACTGTCCGGGAACGCCGACAAAAATATCCCGCGTGTTGGTGCGGGCCTGTTCTTCGGCCGTCCGGATGGCCTGTGCGATGGTATCGTTGACCAAGTCCGGATTGTTCCAGCGGGCATCGGCAAACCCATCGTAGGGCGCAATGCCGGCGCCCGTGATGTCACAGCGCTGCCGGCCCGAAACCTCGGCCACGAGGGCAACCACCTTGCTCGTGCCAAAGTCGATGACCGTGATTGTGCTTTTCATCAGACGTCATCCCCATTCCTCCGGCAAGATGCCGCATGTATGTGTGCCATACGACAAAACTGGCCGAATGATAGCCATTTGGATATCTTATTGTAACCGTTTTGTGACAACTTAGCAAGTGCTTCCCTAAAAATACAGTATGTTCTTCTTCCTTGCCCCGCAAACAGACCGTAGTTCTAAATAGAATCCGGTCGGTATGTTGCCTCTCCGGGGACAGTGGCCTCGATGATGCCGCCTGTGTACTGCATTGCTTTCAGCTTTTCAATCACAGCACGCGCAGTCCCTATCTTGGCCCGCAGCTGGCTGCCGTCGCCCAGGTGAACCGAGAAGCCATCCTTGGTGGTCATGTAAATGCTGGTGGGTTCCGACAGATTGATATCCTCCACCTGCTGCGTATACCCTTGCGCCAACAGCTCCTGTACCAGGCCGATGGCGGACTCTACCTGCCCGGGCTTTGTGCTCAGCGGCGGCTTGCCCTCACGGATATCGCGAAGGGCCAGCCCGGACACCGTAATCAGGCTCTCCCTCTGTGCCAGGTTGCGGGTTTGGTCCAGTATCATGCCGTCATCCGCCATGATGTAGGCAATGCCGATGTAGTTGATGCTGGCAACCGGCTGGCGCTCCCTCACATACAGGATGAGGGTGTTGGGGAATATTTTTTGCATCCGCTCATACACAAGGTAGCGGTTGGCATCAACGCCCTCGCGGATGCGCTGTTCACTGACATTGAAGTAATTGGAGGATGGCCCGAGCCCGGCCGACAGCGCCACCTGCTGCCAGGACACATTGTGGATTCCGACCACCCGAACATGGCGGATGGTAAAAACCAGGCTGCGCAGGATAAAGGCAAGGCTGACGATCATGATCAAAACGCAGCTGATAATCAGCATGCGCCGCTCCGGCGTCATGGGCGGCCTGGCCTGCGGCTCCTGCTCCCCACCTTCTGGCTGCCCCGTTCCTCCCGGCTGCTGCCAGGCATCTGGCACCTCCGGCGGCGGATAGTATTCAAAGCCCCGCTCAGGCGCCATCGTGTTGTTCCCCGCCGCTTATCAAGTCAGATACCATCTGTTTGAAATATCTGCCGCGCTCTTCATAATCCTTGAACTGATCAAATGACGCGCAGGCAGGTGACAGCAAAATCGTATAACCGGCCTGAGCCAACGCTGTACCCTGCGCCAAGGCCCCTTGCAGGTCAGCAGCCCTGCGCACCGCGTCAAAGCCAGTCTTGCGCAGCGCCTGTTCGATGGCCTCTGCCGTCTGCCCATAGAGGATCACGTGTTTTATCTGGCTGTTGCGCCGGATTGCATGAGCCAATTGTGCGAACGGTGTCTGCTTGTCCACGCCGCCTGCAAGCAAAATGGTAGGCGCCCTCATGGCCTCTACCGCCTTGATGGTGGCATCGGGATTGGTGCCCTTGCTGTCGTTGATGTAGCGGATGCCGTCCAGCTCGCGTACAAACTCCATGCGGTGCTCCACACCGGCAAAGCTGCGCAACGCATAACGGATGACCGCAGGCGGCACGCCGGCGATGCCGGCCATGGCTGCCGCGGCCAGGGCATTCTCCAGGTTGTGCGCACCGGGAATCCCGATCTCTTCCTGCGTGCAGATTGCCTGCTCCGTGCCCGCCCAGCGCAGCATCAGCATGCCTTGGTGTGCAAACGCGCCTTCAGCACCCTCTGCCCTGCGCGAGAAGAACGCCACCCTGCTGTTCAGCCCCGACTGCATGGCGGCCACCAGCGGGTCATCCGCATTGAGCAGCGCCACATCCTGCGGGGACTGACGGCCGAATATGCTGCGCTTGAGCGCGGCATAGTGTGCCAGATCACCATGCCGGTTGAGGTGGTCAGGCGTGATGTTCAGCACAGCGGCGATCCGCGGGCGGAACGTATCGATGGTCTCCAGCTGAAAGCTGGAGACTTCCACAACAAAAATGTCCTCCGCCTTTGCCTGGGCGACAGCGGCGGACAAGGGATACCCATTATTGCCGCACACATGCACCAATTGCCCCGCCTGGCGGAATATCTCCCCAAGCAGCGCTACGGTGGTGGTCTTGCCGTTGGTGCCCGTCACCGCATAGATGGGCCCCAGAGCAAAGCGTGACGCGAACTCCAGCTCGCCCATGATGGGCAGCCCCACCCGCGACGCAAGGCTGAATATAGGGGCTGTCTGCGGGATGCCGGGGCTGACGATCAGCGCATCCGCGCCGTCGATCGCCTGTTCGGGCGATGCGCCCGCCAGAAGCTGGCAGCCATCCCGCACCAGGTCATCAATCTCCTGCCCGGGCAGCTGATCCCTGTGCTTTTGATCCCATAGCATTGGCAGTGCCCCCGCCAACAGCAGCAGCCGCGCGGCGGCAAGCCCGCTGCGCGCAAGGCCGGCAACCGCCACGCGCTTGCCCGCCCACTGATACCCTGTCTGATCTATGAACAAATGCTGTGCCTGTTGCATACCCCGCCGCCTCTCTATCCCATGAGGGGTATCGCCGCCAAGATGGCCAAAGCGCTCAGGCCAAGGGTCACCAGCGCGTACATGATGACAATCTGGTTTTCCTTCATGCCCGAAAGCTCAAAGTGATGATGAATGGGTGACATCTTGAAGATGCGTTTCCCGTTGGTCGCCTTATAGTAAGTGCGCTGCATAATAACGGACAGGGAGGACATGATCATGGTAAAGCAGATGGGCAGCAGCCAGAACTGCAGCCCCAGCGCCATCGCCGCCGCTGTCATGGCCCCGCCGATAAACATGCTGCCGGTGTCACCCATAAACACCTTGGCCGGATACCGATTGTAGACGAAGAAACCTGCGCCGGCACCTGCCAGCGAAAAGCACAGCGCAGCCACGCTCTCCCCCATGGTCGTCAGCAGCGGGCTGATCAGCAGCGCAATGGCCCCAAGAGCAATGGCGCCTATGACCGCCACCGAGGTGAGCAGGCCGTCAGCGCCATCCTGAAGGTTGGCGCTGTTTGTCATGAACATGAACAGTAGCGTCATCAGCGGTATGTAAAGAATGCCCAGGTCCCATGTCCTGGCGGTAAAAGGCAGCTGAATCGCGCTGCCGACGCGCCAATAGCAGTACAATGAAAACAGCAGGCCAACCGTTACCTGGCCGATGATCTTTTGCTTTGGACGCAGCCCCTCATGATCCCGCTTGATGTTTTTGCGGTAGTCATCCAGAAAGCCGACCGCCAGCGCCCCCAGCGCGGCCAGCAGCATCGGCAGCAGATCCCAGGCAATCCCTTTGAGAAACGCCGCGGCCAAGCTAACAATGACGCAGGAGGATGCAATCAAAAGACCGCCCATGTTGGGCGTTCCTTTTTTGCTCAGGTGCGCTTGCGGCCCCAGCTCGTAGATGGTCTGGCCAAACTGCCGTTGTTTGAGGGCGCGGATGAGCGGCGGCATGCATATCAGCGTGATTAGAAAGGCAGGAACTGCCGAAAAAACAATCATTTTGCCGATCCCTGCTCGCTGAGCAACTCACGGACAATCTGCTTCTCGTCAAAGGGTTTTTTGACGCCGTGGACTTCTTGATAGGTTTCATGGCCCTTGCCGGCCAGAATCAACACGTCCCCCACCTGCGCCAGCGACAGCGCCCGCTGGATGGCTTGGCGGCGGTTTTCGATCACTTCATACGGCGCCTTGGTTGGGGCAATGCCTTCTTCAATCGCCTGAAGGATCTCCATGGGGTCCTCGGTGCGCGGGTTATCGCTGGTAAGGATGGAATAGTCCGCCAACCTGCCGGCCACCGCCCCCATGACGGAGCGCTTGGCATGATCGCGGTCGCCGCCGCACCCAAAGAGCACCAGCACGCGGCCGCGCGCAAACTCTCTTGCCGTGCGCAGGATGTTCTCGAGCGCGTCGGGCGAATGGGAATAATCCAGTATCACCATGTAGGGTGTGTGTGTGTCCAGTACCTCCGCCCGGCCGGGCACGCTGCGCACGCCCTCCAGGGCGCGGCAGATGGTCTGCGGCTCCACCCCCATGATAAGCGCCAGGGCAGTGGCGGCCAAAGCGTTGTATACGTTGAACATGCCCATCATCTGCAGGCGCACGGGGTAGACATGTTCGTTCCACAGCGACAGCATAAAGTGGACACCCTGCTCGCTGATCTCAATATCCCGGGCGAAGATGTCCGCATTTGTACAAATGCCAAAGGTGCTGTGCGGCACAGACAAATCCTGGGCAATGCTGCCTGAATAATCGTCATCGGCATTCAGCGCAGCATTCTTGACGTTGCCGCTGACCAGAAACTCCTTCTTGGTGTTGAAGTAGTTGTCCATCGTGCCAAAGTAATCCAGATGATCCTGCGACAGGTTGAGGTAGCAGCCGGCTTCAAACGTCAGCCCTTCCAGGCGCCGCATGGCGATGGCGTGGGCCGATATCTCCATGCAGACCACCTGAACACCCGCATCCGCCATCTGGCGGAAGGTACGGTTGAGCTCAATGGGGTCCGGGGTGGTCAGGGTGCTCTTCATCCAGCGGTTGCCGATCATGTTGCCCGTGGTGCCGATCAGCCCGCAGGAGAACCCCGCCGCCTCCAAAATAGCTTTGAGGAAATAGCTGGTGGTCGTTTTGCCCTTGGTGCCTGTAATGCCGACCAGCTTGAGCTGTCTGGCCGGATGCCCGTAAAAAGCTTCAGCCATGAGGGCCATGGCGGCCCGATCATGGCTGACTTTCAACTGGGGTACATCAATATCATCCAAAAAGCGGGTGACCACCAAAGCAACGGCGCCATTTTCCACCGCCTGCGCGGCGAAATCGTGCGCGTCTACGCTGGCGCCCGAAATACAAAAAAACAGGCCGTGATCGGTTGTATGACGGCTGTCCTGCGATATGGAGGCAACCTCACAATCGCCGCGCAGCGCCACCAGGTAGGGCGCCGCCGCTTTCGCCAGAAGCGATAACTTCATCTGTTATATGCCTTTCGCGTCCAGAATCATTAAGGCTGCCGGGCGATGGGCGTCCACTGGCCGGCATAGGTCCTTGTCAGCGGCCGGGTATCCGGCGCCAATACCTGAATCGTCTCCTCGTCGAGGGCCAGTTTCATCCCCAACCGCTGGGAAGCATAGTAGCTGATGAAGGAGCTGTCCCTTGCCTTGTTCAGCTGCTCTTCAAGCCCCACGCGCTCCTGCTCGGACGCCAGATACTTGTTCTGGAGTTGCGTGAATTCATCCCTGAGGGCTTGGCTGGTCTGAGCCTTCCGCAGGGACGTCGATGCCATTATAGCAACTGTTGCCATGATCAGCAAGAGCGCCCAGGGCAACGAAATCCCCCGGCGCCTGGTCTTATCCTGCCTGGCAGCGCGGTAGGCTACGCGCTCGTCGCCCTCTTCGTGTACCGCTTCGTCCGGCAAATCTACGGTAGTAGCCACCACAATGCGTTCAAAGGGGTGCAGCTGGTCGCCCGCCAGCGTGTAATTCCCATTTTTATATGGGTTCTGCGCGTACTGCGTCATGGCATTCTCTCCTCCCGTAGTGCATTAGTTGTCTCGGCTTGCGCGTATCCTGGACTGAATCAGGCTGATGTCGCGCAGCACGTTCTGGTGTTCCTTGCTGAAGGCGCTGATTTCGTCGGCTGCCTGCTGGCTGGAAATCACACGCACATAGTCCCTGGCGCCGGATACCTGAACGCCGGCCGCATCCTGTAAAAACAACTCGCGCAGCGCCGCCGGAATCAGCACGCGGCCTTGCATGTCAAACCCCAGGTTGTCAAAGGAGAACATCGCGAACCGCTCCAGGAACACTTCGGCGCTGACATCCTCGTCGCTCAACTCCGTCAGCATGTCCACCTTTTTCTGCCATACCTCAAAGGGGTAGATGGCGATACTCGTCTGGGCCATGTTGACGCCGATCACGATCCTGTCTCCCAGCCGGTCACGGAATGTTTGGGGAACGATCATCCGCCCTTTGGCGTCAATGCTGTGGTTGTACGCCCCGTAAAAGCCATACCGATCAGCTGGGCGCGTCTTTGGGGCAGTTTGCTTGTGGTTGGTTTCGGGTGCCAGTGCACGGTCAGATCCACTGCGATCAGCGTTGTTGAACTCATCTGACACCCTTTTCACCACCAATCACCACTTATTGCCTTTACACAGACACAATTTACCACGCTTGAAAAAAGGCGTCAATCGCTTGTCCCATCTGCATTTTTGCTTTGGGCAGTGCGCCGTGAAATGATTTTCAGATATGCACCGATAAGGGGATTGCCTGTTCGCTTTAGCTTCATTTGATCAGAACAATAATTCCCCTGGAAAACTTGAGGAACCGAAAGGCTATGTAATTATTGCACATATTATTATTCAATTATTGTAATATTTGACGAATTATCCTTTGGCGGAGTTTATCGCCCCTGTTTCTTCAGATTGCGATGTCA
>JAAZBU010000099.1 GCA_012513645.1 Clostridiales bacterium
CATCACCTACGGCACCAACAACGAGATGGGCTTTGACTACCTGCGCGACAACATGGTCATCTACCAGCGGGACATGGTGCAGCGCGGCCACAACTACGCCATCGTGGACGAGGTGGACTCCATCTTGATCGACGAGGCGCGCACGCCGCTGATCATCTCCGGCCAGGGCGATAAGCCGACCGACATGTACGAAAAGGCCGACCGCTTTGTCGCTCGCCTCAAAAATGAGGCAGACTACACCGTGGAGGAAAAGGAAAAGAGTGTCGTCTTCACCGAGGAGGGCGCAGCCAAAGCCGAGAGCGCCTTTGGCGTGGAAAACCTCAACGACCTTGAAAACAACGAACTGAACCACTACCTCATCCAGGCGCTCAAGGCCAATGTGATGATGAAGCGGGACATTGACTATGTGGTGCAAAACGGCGAAGTGGTCATCGTGGACGAGTTCACGGGCCGCCTGATGGTGGGCCGCCGGTACTCCGACGGCCTGCACCAGGCCATTGAGGCCAAGGAGCGCGTCAAGGTGGAGCGGGAGAGCAAAACCTTGGCCACCATTACGTTTCAGAACTACTTTCGCATGTACAACAAGCTGTCCGGCATGACGGGCACGGCCAAGACGGAGGAAGAGGAGTTTCAGGGCATCTACAGCCTGGACGTGGTGCAGGTGCCGACCAATATGCCCATGATCCGCGATGACTTAAACGATGTGGTCTACCGCGGCAAGAAGGGCAAGTACGACGCTGTGGTAGAGGAAATCATCCGCCGGCATGCCACCGGGCAGCCCCTGTTGGTGGGCACCATCTCGGTGGAAATATCGGAGATGCTCAGCCGCATGCTGCAATTGCGCGGCATCCCCCATGAGGTGCTCAACGCCAAGCACCACGCGCGGGAGGCCAGCATCGTGGCCCAGGCAGGCCACTTTGGCGCGGTCACCATCGCCACCAACATGGCCGGCCGGGGCACGGATATCCTGCTGGGCGGCAACCCGGACTTTCTGGCCCGCCGGGCGATGCGGCAGGAGGAGTATGCCGAGGAGATGATCGAGGAGGCTACCGGCCGCAACGACAATGTGGATGAGGAGGTGCTGGCCGCGCGTCGGCGCTTTGATGAGCTGCGGGCGCAGTTCAGGCAGACCACCGACAAGGAGCACGAAGAGGTTGTGCGGGTGGGCGGCCTGCATATCATCGGCACCGAGCGGCATGAGAGCCGGCGTATTGACAACCAGCTGCGCGGCCGCTCCGGCCGGCAGGGTGACCCGGGCTCCTCCCAGTTCTTCATCTCACTGGAGGACGACCTGATGCGCCTGTTTGGCGGCGAGCGCATTCAGCCGATGATTGCCCGATTGGGCATGGAGGAGAATGTGCCGCTGGAGGCCGGCCTGCTCACCAAGCAGATTGAGAACGCGCAAAAGCGCATTGAAAGCCGCAACTACGAGATCCGCAAATCCGTGCTGCGCTACGACGATGTGATGAACCAGCAGCGCGAGCTGATCTATACCCAGCGCCGCCAGGTGCTGGAGGGCGAGGACATGCGTGCCGCCATCCAGGGCATGGTGGACAAGCTGATTGAGGAAGCAGTCGAACGCTTTTGCGCCGGGGACAACAAGGACTGGGACATCGAAGGCCTGGCCGAATACCTAGAGCGGCTGAGCATCCCGGCAGGCACCTTCAAGGCAAACCGCGAGGCCATGAGCGGCTTTGACCGCCCGGGGCTGACCGAGTTCCTCAAGAAGACCGCCGCAAGTTTCTACCAGCAGCGGGAGGAGATGATTGCCTCCCACGGCATCGACATGCGCGAGCTGGAGCGCAACCTGCTGCTGCGCAGCGTGGACGTGCGCTGGATGGACCACATCGACGCCATGGATCAGCTGCGCGATGGCATTGGCCTGCGCGCCTATGCACAGCGCGACCCCGTCAACGAGTACAAGATGGAAAGCTACGACATGTTTGACGAGATGGTCCGCCTGCTGCAGGAGGATACGGTGCGCGCGCTGTATCAGCTGCGCATTGAAAAGGCGCCCGAGCGCCGCGAGGTGGCCAAGCCCACCCGGATGATGGGGGCAGGCGATGCCGCGCCCCAGCAAAATCAACCTGCTGCCCGCCCGCTGCGCAAGGGCGAAAAGGTAGGCCGCAACAGCCCCTGCCCCTGCGGCAGCGGCAAGAAGTACAAGAACTGCCACGGCAGAAATGCCGCGGACGCGGACTGATGGATAGACGGAGACAGTATGATCGTTGAACTGGAACAATACCGCACACACCTGGACAGCCTGCGCGCGCGCCTGAATGAGGTGCGCGACGGCCTGCACATCAATCAGCTGGAGCGGGAGCTGACCGAGCTGCGCGAGGAGATGAACGCCCCCGGCTTCTGGGACGACCTGGACCGTTCCCGCGTGGTCAACCAGCGCATTGCGGCCATTGAGGCCAAGATCAATCACTTCACCAGCCTGGTCAACCTGTGTGATGACGCCGACACCATGATGGAGCTGGCCCAGGACGAATCGGACCAGGACATGGCGGATGAGGCTGGCAAGACGCTGGAACGCCTCGACCAACAGGTGGAGCTGCTGGCGCTAGAAACGTTGATGCGCGGCGACTATGACCACTGCAACGCCATTCTGTCCCTGCACGCAGGGGCCGGCGGCACCGAAGCCCAGGACTGGACGCAGATGCTGTACCGCATGTACACGCGCTACTGTGAGCGGGCGGGCTTTAAGGTGACGCTGCTGGATTACCTGGACGGCGACGAGGCGGGCACCAAATCCGCCGCCTGGGAGGTGGAGGGCGACAATGCCTATGGTTTCCTGCGGGGTGAGAAGGGCGTGCATCGCCTGGTGCGCATCAGCCCGTTTGACTCAAACGCAAGGCGGCATACCTCCTTCGCGTCGCTGGATGTGTCGCCCGTCATTGAGGAGGATGGCGACATCGAAATCAACATGGAAGAAGTGCGCGTGGACACCTATCGCTCCACCGGCGCGGGCGGCCAGCACGTCAACAAGACGGACTCGGCCGTGCGCATGACGCATATACCCTCGGGCATCGTGGTCTCCTGCCAAAATGAGCGCAGCCAGGTGCAAAACAGGGAGATGTGCATGCGCATGCTGCGCGCCCGTCTGATTGAGCTGCGCGAGCGCGAAAAGGAAGAGCAGATGGCGGACATCAAGGGCGAGATGAAAAAGATTGAGTGGGGCAGCCAGATCCGCTCCTATGTATTCCAGCCATACACCATGGTGAAAGATCACCGCACTGGGTATGAAGCCGGCAACATCGATGACGTGATGGACGGCAACCTGGATGGCTTTATCACCGCCTACCTCAAGATGCAGTGATGCGGACAACGGCAGGGGCACTGCGCGTCGGCCTGACGCTGGTGCTGATATTGTGTCTGGTGGCCTATTTTGCGCATGCGCTGGCCAGCCTGGCAACGGACGGCCGCCGCATGGCGGATAAGATGACGGCACATGCCGATACCACGCTGTCTGGCGTGGACGCGGCGGAGTATCCTGCGCTGGCAGCCGCCCTGACCGGCTACCTGAGGGGCAATTTGCCCACGCCGCAGGTGGTCGTGAGCCGTGCGGGCATACAGTCGCCCGCCTATGCAGAGCAGGAAATGCAGCACCTGGAGGATATCCGGGGGCTGGTACACTTGGCCGGTATCATCCGCTACGCGGCGTTGGGTGCCGTGGCGGTGAGCCTGGTCATTTTTTTGCTGCTGCGTAGCAGGCAACCGGCCTTGCTGGCGCAGATACGCCCGCAATGGGCGCTGATGGCGGCAAGCCTGATCTTCTTTGGGCTGATTGTAGCTGTGTTGCTGTGGGGCGTTATCAATTTTGAGGGCATGTTTCATGCGTTTCACCGGGTGCTGTTCCGCAATGACCTGTGGCTGCTGGACCCGCAGAAGGACCTGCTGCTGCAGTTGATGCCGCTGCCCTTCTTTGTGTCCTACGGCTGGGACCTTTTGAAGCAGATGGCTCCTGTGCTGCTGATCTTGCCGTTGGCGGCCTTTGGCCTGCGCGGCGCCGGAAAGGAGCAGCAGGCTTGAGCTACCATCAACGCATGCAGGAGAAGGTTGCTATTTTAGGGGCGCGCAGCAATCTTCGCATCCTGGCGCTGGAGACCTCCTGCGATGAGACGGCAGCCGCTGTAGTAGAGGATGGCCGCCGGGTGCTGTCTAACGTAGTCTATTCACAGATCGACCTGCATACGCTGTATGGCGGCGTGGTGCCGGAGATCGCCAGCCGCGCCCATGTGGAGAAGGTTGGCCCTGTGGCGCAGCTTGCGCTTTCTGAGGCCGGGCTTGACATGGAGGCGTTGGACGCTGTGGCCGTGACCGCCGGGCCGGGGCTGGTGGGCGCGCTGCTGGTAGGCGTCAGCTATGCCAAGGGTCTGGCCTTCGCGCTGGATAAGCCCCTGATTGCTGTCAACCACATCGAGGGGCATATCTGTGCCAACTACCTCACCTGGCCCGAGCTGGAGCCGCCCTTTTTGTGCCTGGTGGTTTCCGGTGGGCATAGCCACCTGATGCGCGTGGAGGTGGACGGCCGCTATCGCCTGATCGGCTGCACACAGGATGATGCCGCGGGCGAAGCCTTTGACAAGGCGGCCCGCGTGCTGGGCCTGGCGTACCCCGGCGGCCCGCGTCTGGATGCCCTGGCAGAGGAGGGGGACGCGGCGCGGTTTGCACTGCCCACACCCCACACCCAGGGACGGTATGACTATAGCTTTTCCGGCCTGAAGACGGCCTTTATCAATCTGACCCACCAGATGAAGCAGAAGGGGCAGGAGCTGCCTGCGGCAGACCTTGCCGCCTCCTTTCGCCGTGCGGTGGTGGATCAGCTGGTGGACAGGGCCATGCTGGCCGCGGCCGAGCTGGGCGAGACCAGGCTGGCGCTGGCGGGTGGTGTGGCGGCCAACAGGCTGCTGCGCAGGCAGCTGCAAGCCGCCTGCGACCAGCGGGGGATGGCCCTGTATTTGCCTGAATTAAAGTACTGCGGCGACAATGCCGCCATGATCGGCGCTGCGGCTTTTTTGCGCCTGAAACATGGCCATGTGGCTGACATGGCGCTCAACGCCAACCCGGCGCTTCGCTTGGTATAATACCTGCCTTATTTGGCTCGCTTGAGTGTGATGCGGTGGATCTGTGCGGGCGCGCCCAAGCGCACCGGCAGCAAAGAGGTGCCCACGCCGTTGGAGACAAAGATGCGCTTGCCCTCCTCCTTTAGCCAGCCGGAGCGATATCGGTCGCCATAGCGGCTGGAGGAGTGCAGCGTGCGCCCAAACAAAGTCACCTGCCCGCCGTGGGTGTGGCCGGTGAGCACCAAATCAAAGTCAAAGTGCTTCTGCTGAAAGGCAACCGGCAGGATATCGGGCGAATGGGGGGCATACAACACAAAATTGCTGTCTTTGGCCTGGGAAAACAGCGGCGCGAAATCCGGGTCACCCTCACGGATGTCATCGGTGGCGCAGATGCACAGGCTGGCGTCATCCTTTTGTATGATCCTCGCGTCATTAAGCAGGGGATCGGCCCCCCAATCCTTCATGCGCGACAGCAGCTTTTCAAAGGCATCATTGCTGCCGATGCGGTCATGGTTGCCGATGGCGGCGATGACGCCATAGGGTGCCTGAAGCGCGGGCATCACATGAAACAGCTCGATGGCCGTGGCCGTATCCTCGCCATAGTCGCCGCCAAGCAATATCAGGTCGGCCTGCATGGCGTTCAGCCGTTGGGCCAGGTCCTCCGCCCGGTCGCGCTTGAGAAACGGGCCGTAATGGATGTCCGATGCGAAGGCGATGACAAAGCCATCAAACGCGGGCGGCAAATGGGGGAAGGCCGCTTCCTCGTGCGTAACGCTCAACTGGCTGGATAACCAGAAGGGGAATAACAGCTTATAGCGTGTGGGGATGCGCCCGGTAAAGCGCAACAGCTTTCTGATGATGTGACCACGCTTGCCCATAGCAACCCCTCCTTGCAAAATCGTCAACTCTCAGCGTAGTGAGCGGATGAGGTTTTGTCAAGGCGCCTATAGCACCAAAGCAACCTTGATTCAGGCGTTTACATTTCGACTTTGATATGATAAGATAATTGATGTGGCTAACGAACCGCTTGCTCGGGATGTCGATTCTCACCGTCACCCTGTGTTTGCGGCGATTGAAGAGCGGGCCGCCACGCCCCGCAAGGAGGAAGACCCATGGACAAGCAAAAGAAGACCCAGATCATCGAGACCTTCGCCCGTCATGAGGGCGACACCGGTTCGCCCGAGGTGCAGGTTGCCCTGCTGACCGAGCGCATCAATCACCTCAACGAGCACCTGAAGCTCAACAAGAAGGACCACCACAGCCGCCGCGGGCTGCTGCTGATGGTCGGACAGCGCCGCGGGCTGCTGGACTACCTGATGCGCACCGACATCGAGCGCTACCGCACCCTGATCGGCGAGCTCAACCTGCGCAAGTAAGAGAATATAAGGGTCGGGACCTCGACAGGCTCCCGGCCCTTTTATACTGATTCACATCAGTGCAATGGCGCACCCGCGGGGGAGCGGGCAGCGCGAAAGAAGAAGGAGTTAGAAAGAAAGCATGGAACCAAGAAAGTACACAATGGATTTTGCCGGCAGGCCGCTGAGCTTTGAGTTTGGCCGTTATGCCGAGCAGGCTGCCGGCTCCACCCTCGTGCGCTACGGCGATACGGCGGTGCTGGTCAGCGTGACCTACTCAGAAAAACCGCGCGAAGGGCAGGATTTCTTCCCGCTGAGCGTAGACTTTGAAGAAAAGATGTATTCTGCCGGCAAGATTCCCGGCGGCTTTATCAAGCGCGAGACCCGGCCCACCGAAAAGGCCACGCTGACCGCGCGCCTCATCGACCGCCCCATCCGCCCGCTGTTTGACAAGGGCATGCGCAACGACGTGCAGGTGGTTGCTACCGTGCTGTCTGTGGATGTAAACAACCCGCCGGATATCCCGGCGATGCTGGGCTCGTCCGTAGCGCTGTGCGTGAGTGACATCCCGTGGGGCGGCCCCACCGGTTCGGTGACCGTGGGCCGTATCGACGGCAAGATGATCCTCAACCCCAATGAGCAGGAGTGCGCGGTGAGCGACCTGCACCTGACGGTATCCGGCACCAAGGATGCCATCATGATGGTGGAGGCCGGTGCCAACGAAGTATCCGAAGAAGTCATGCTGGAAGGCATTCTCTATGCCCACGAGAGCATCAAAGAACTGGTCGCCTTCCAGGAGAAGATTGTGGCCGAGATCGGCAAGCCCAAGCGCAGCTTCCAGCTGTTCCTGACGGGCGACGACATCAAAGCCGCCGTGCGTGACTACGCGATGGACAAGGTGCGCTGGAGCTTTGATACCTCCGTGCGCGAAGAGCGCCAGCAGCGCGAGGATCAGGTGAAGGCCGAGGTGCTGGAGCACTTTGCCCAGCAGTTCCCGGGCCGTGAAGGCGAGATCGGTGACGCCATCTACGCCCTCAACAAGGAAGTCATGCGCCGCAAGATCCTCGATCAGGGCATCCGCCCCGATGGCCGCGGCACCACCGAGGTGCGCCCCATCTGGTGCGAGGTGGGCATTTTGCCCCGCACGCACGGCAGCGCGGTCTTTACCCGTGGGCAGACCCAGGCGCTGACCGTCACCACGCTGGGCTCGCTGCGCGAAGTGCAGATTCTCGATGGCCTGTCCAATGAGGACTCCAAGCGCTACATCCACCACTACAACATGCCGCCCTATGCCACCGGTGAAGCCGGCCGCATGCGCGCCCCCGGCCGCCGCGAAATCGGCCACGGCGCGCTGGCAGAGCGCGCGCTGGAGCCCATGGTGCCCAACGAGACGGACTTTCCCTATGCCCTGCGCCTGGTCAGCGAGGTGTTGAGCTCCAACGGCTCCTCCTCCATGGCCTCGGTGTGCGGCAGCACGCTGTCGCTGATGGATGCCGGCGTGCCCATCAAGGCGCCGGTGGCCGGCGTGGCCATGGGCCTCATCAAGGACGACCAGTCCGACAAGGTGGCCGTGCTGACCGATATCCAGGGCCTGGAAGACTTCCTGGGCGACATGGACTTCAAGGTGGCCGGCACCATGAACGGCATCACCGCCATCCAGATGGACATCAAGATCAAGGGCATTGACGAGGCAGTACTGCGCCAGGCGCTGAGCCAGGCGCTGACGGGCCGCCTGCATATCCTCAAGATCATGCTGGAAACCTTGGCCCAGCCGCGTGAGCAGCTCAGCCGCTATGCCCCCAAAATCATCACCTTCATGATCAACCCCGACAAGATCCGCGAAGTCATTGGGCCCGGCGGCAAGATGATCAACAAGATCATCGCTGACACCGGCGTCAAGATTGACATCGAGGATGACGGCCGGGTAGCCATTGCCACCCCGGATGATGATGCTGCCGCCAAAGCGCGCAAAATCATCGAGGGCATCGCCAAGGATGTGGAGGTGGGCGAGGTCTATCAGGGCCGCGTGGTGCGCGTGATGAGCAGCCTGGGCGCCTTTGTAGAGCTGCTGCCCGGCAAGGACGGCCTGCTGCACATCTCCAAGCTGGCCAACGAGCGCGTGGAAAAGGTAGAGGACGTGCTCAATGTGGGCGACGAGGTGGAGGTCAAGGTGCAGGAGATCGACTCCCAGGGCCGCATCAACCTCATCCGCAACGACATGGTGTATGAGCGCCGCTCCTTCACGCCCCGCCCCGGCGGCGGTGAGCACCGCGGCGGTGGCGGCGGACGCCCCCCGCGCCGTGACGGACGGCCCCATAACGGCTGATAAGCACAGCAACAACATCATTGGGGAACCTGTTTGAATCAGACAGGTTCCCCTTCTGTCAAGGGAGATTTGCATGATTCATACGCATACCCTGTCCAACGGCCTGCGCGTCATCATGGAGCGCATGCCCAGCCTGCGCTCGGTATCCATCGGCGTGTGGGTGAAGGCCGGCTCCATGCTGGAGCTGCCACAGGAGAATGGCCTGTCGCACCTGATGGAACACATGGCCTTCAAGCGCACCCAGACCCGCAGCGCGCGCCAGCTGGCGGAGGAGATGGATGCCATCGGCGGCCATATGAACGCGGCCACCAGCAAGCTTTATACCGTATACTACGCCAAAGTGACCGACACCGACCTTGAAAAGGCCGTCGATCTGCTGGCGGATATCACCTGCCGGCCGCTGATTGACCCGCAGGACCTGGCCAAGGAGAAAAACGTCGTCGCCGAAGAGATCGCCATGGTGGATGACTCGCCGGAGGAAACCGTGTACGACCTGCTCAATGAGGCGCTGTATCAGGGGCAATCGCTGGCGATGCCCATCACCGGCACCAGGGAGCAGATTGCCGCCTACACCCAGGCGGATCTGGCCGCCTTCCGATCCAAGCATTACACCCCGGCCAATGCTGTGATTGCGGTAGCCGGCCACTTCAAGGTGGATACGTTCGTAGCGATGCTGGAGCAACACTTTGGCGGGTGGCATGGCACGACAGAAGCAGACTTTCCGCCAAACCGCGCCAACGCGCAGCCGGTGAGACTGGCGTGCGACAAGCGGTCCGAGCAGACGCACCTTTGCCTTGGCTATGAAGGCATACACCATGAGGACCCGCGCAAATACGCCATGATGGCGCTCAACGCGCTGTTTGGCGGCGGGGTATCCTCCCGGCTGTTTCAGCGGGTGCGCGAAGAAAAGGGGCTGGTGTACAGCATCTACTCCGCGCCGTCCTCCTACCCCGGCTGCGGGGATTTTGCCGTGTATGCCGCGGCGGCGCCGCGCAGCGCTGCCCGTGTGGTGCGTGAGGTGCTGGATGAGGGCGATCGCCTGCTCAAGGAGGGGATCAGCGAGCAGGAGCTTGCCCAGGCCAAGGCGCAGCTGCGCACAGGCTTTGTGCTCAGCCAGGAGAGCGCCTACAGCCGCATGAGCAGCCTGGGCACCCAGGCCCTGTTGCGCAGCAAGGTCACCCTGCCGGCGCAGACGCTGCGCGGCATCGACCGCGTAACCACCAAGGCCGTCATGGCGCTGGCGGAGCAGCTGTTTCGCCAACAACCCAGCATGGCGGTGGTGGGGCGAAATGCGGACAGGCTTATCTCTGAAAAGCTGCGCTAACTTGCGTGCCGGCACCCGATGCGCTAAAATATGCAGGGGAAAGGAGGTTTGCCGACCATGAAGAAGATTGCCTGGGTATTATGTGTTGTTCTGCTGCTGACGGGCTGGCTGACCGCCCTTGCCCAGCAGGCCGACATTGTAATTGAGGATGTCACGCAGCGGCAGGGCGAATCATTTGTCAGCTACCCGCAGCTCAGCGGCATGCCCAACACCTTTGTGCAGGACAGCATCAACCGGGCCATTGTCGCCGATGGCGGCATACCGGGGTATCTGGCTGCTTTGCCCACGATGACCGACCCTGCTGCCACCGGGCTGACGGTTCAATCCCATGCCCAGGTGCTGCCCACCTCCACAGGGGGATTGCTGGCGGTGCGCCTGGACGCGCAGGGCCGCATCGGCCCCGGGCGCCCCGGGCATGCGGTAGTGCCCCTGATGTACAGCCTGACCACAGGCCAGCGGGTGACGGCGGCAGACCTGTTTGCGGACCCGGCAATGGCCGCCGTGGAGCTGGAGGCGATGATTGCCCGCGATATCGAGCCCGATGTGAGCGCCTACCTGTCAGCGGACGCGCTGTACCCGCTGCCGATGGACCGTCTGCTGGCGGACGAGACAGGCATCACCTTTTACTATGACCAGGCGCAGTACACCACGCTGTCCGGGCGCAGCGGCGCGGTGCACTTTCTGTACCATGAATTGCGTCCTCTGCTCAGGATGGGGGAGGGATCCCTGCTTGGCGATATTCTGCAGTCCATGCCCCGGGCGCCCTCGGCAGAGGCGGCCGAGGCCATTGGGCGTGCTGTGCATGCGGGCAGGTTGCCCGGCCTGATGGTTGCGCTGGGGGACAGCCTGGAGGAAGCTCTGGCAGCGCATCCCCTGCTGATGGATCCGGAGGCATTCCCTGCGGGCGAGAAGTATCAGCCGGAGGACGCGCACTGGCGCGGCTCGGCGCTGATCGCGTCAGATGGGCGGGTAACGGGCATTTTGAGCCACCGGATGAATCTGTATGGCCTGATCACAGGCGAGGCAACGCAATCTTTGGTAGAGCAGGCGCTTGGACAGCCCACGGCCAGCTTGCCGCTGGATGAACAGGCGGCTGTCAGCTACAACATGATCCCCGGAAAACTCGACAGATATGATATGCAGGGCCGCATATTGAGCTTCAACTATGACAGCAGCGGGCCCCTGCAAACCATCTGGCTGTCAGTAGCAGATTAGCATTTGATAAAGGATAGATACGTTGGCTTCAGCATCTAAAGGAACCGGTAAAAATATCCGCTCCACCGACCGGGGCGGCGTTGTCTCCCTGATGGCGGGCATCCTGTGCCTGGCATTGGGCTTTGGCATGCAGATCGGGATTACCCTGCAGGCGTCCAGCCGCACGGTGGTGGCGCTGAAGGAAATGGCGATGGGGCTGGGGGGCGTGCTGTACCCGGCGGTGCCGCTGTTTTGCTTCTGGCTGGGGTGGCTGCTGTGCGTATCAGCCCGGCATTACATTTCTTTCCGGGCATTTACAATAAGCTTCGTCGCATTCCTGGCGCTGCTGGCGCTGCTGACCATGCTGACCACGGTGGCCGGCTTTGGCACGCTGATGCAGTATATCCACAACATGAACCTCAACATCCTCAAGGTGGCTGAGCCGGACACCTGGGGTGAATACATGGCCCGCGCCTACCAGCGCTATGGCAATCAGCTTAACCCGCTGCCGGGCGGAGGCGTGCTGGGCATGCTGGTGGCGTTTCCGGTATGGCGCGTGCTGGGCCAGGTGGGTGGCGTCATTTTTCTGGTGGTGGCGCTGATTGCGCTGTTCTTTGCCTTGCTGCGCATCAACCCGGTGTTGCTTGTTCAGCGGCTGGACAGCCGCATTCAACGGCGCGGTGCCGAGCCGCAGCCACAGGCGGCTGCCGTGCCTGTACCACAGCCGGAGATTGCCCAGCAGGTAGACACACCCTCCGCAGAGCAGGAGCCTGCCTATCAGCCCAGCGTCACGCCATATTATGTGGATCCCTATCAGCCGGCCGCGGCACCGCAGGATCCGTATCAACCCGCCTATTCCGTGCCGGAATCTCCCTGGCAGGCCGCACCCGTGATGGAACGGCCGGAGGACGAGGGATTTACTGCCGTTACGCAGGATATGTTTGAAGGCTATGAACCGGCACTCGCGCCAACGCCCGTGCGCACCCCGCGCCAGGAGCGCAGGCGTGCCCCGGAACCTGTGACGGATGCCGTGGTGCAGCCTGCACGGGAGATGCCGGTCGAGCAGCCCATTGCCCCCGCCCCCGTTGAAATGCCCGCCGCCAGTGCACCCCAGCCGATCAAGCAGGCAGAACCTGCCTTTGCCGAACCAAGGGGGCCTGCGCGCAGGGAGCAGGTGACTGCTGAGGCAGTCGTGCCGGTTGAGGAGGTTGCTCCCACTGATGCGTCCAAAGAAACGTTTGCGCCCGCACCCCGACAGCCAGAGCGGCGGCCGGTGTCTTCAGGCATTGTTCGGGATGTAGGCACCGCCCCTGCTGTGGAGCTTACCGGCAGGCGGGTAGCCGTATCGCCCAAGCCCGGCCCGGTGGCTGCCGACAGCAGGCTTGATGGCATGGCCAAGGCCAAGGCGGGCGGGAAGCAGATGAGCATGCCCTTTGACGATTATTCCAGGCCGCCGGCGCGGCTGATCTCCTCGCCGCCCCCCGATGAGCACCCCGACACCACGGAGGAGGACCTGGCCCGCGCTGACAAGCTGATCTCCACGCTGTCCAGCTTCAACATCACGGCCACCGTGCAGCAGATTGTGCATGGGCCGGCCATCACGCGCTTTGCCATCCGCCTGGCGGAGGGCGTCAACGTGAACCGCCTGCGCAACGTGATGGATAACATCGCTGTCGAACTGTTGGCCAAGAGTGCCATCCGCGCCGAAATCCCCATCCCGGGCACGCCGTTGATCGGCATCGAGGTATCCAACGACAAGGCGACCACCGTTTATTTAAGTGAGGTGCTGCAGTCGCCCAAAATGCTGGAGCTCAAGTCGCCCACGGCGGTTGCCCTGGGCAAGGACATCACGGGCGCCCCGGTCATCTGTGAGCTGATGGACATGCCACACCTGCTGATTGCCGGTGCCACCGGCAGCGGTAAGTCGGTGTGCATTAACAGCATCATTACCAGCCTGCTGTATCGGGCCACGCCCACCGAGGTCCGGATGATCCTCATTGACCCCAAGTTTGTCGAGCTGCAGCCCTACAACGACATTCCGCACCTGCTGCTGCCCGTGGTGGTGGACCCCAAGAAGGCCGTGATGGCGCTGGAGTGGGTATGCCAGGAGATGGATGAGCGCTACCAGAAGCTGCAAAAATATGGCGTGCGTAACATCGACGCCTACAACAAAAAGCTGGACCCTGATGAGGAGCCCATGCCCAAGATTGTGGTCGTGGTGGATGAAATGTCCGACCTCATGGCCAGCGCGGGCAAGATCATCGATGAGCACGTCAAGCGCATCACCGCCAAGGCCCGCGCCGCCGGCATCTGCCTGATTCTGGCCACGCAGCGCCCCTCGGTGGACGTCATCACCGGCATCATCAAGGCTAACATCCCCAGCCGCATCGCCTTCCAGGTGTCCTCCCAGGTGGACAGCCGCACGATCATCGACTCCCAGGGGGCGGAAAAGCTGTTGGGCTACGGCGACATGCTCTACCTGCCGCGCAACCTGTCGGCGCCCAAGCGTGTGCAGGGGTGCTTTATCAGCGACAAGGATGTGGGCATGGTGGCCGACTATGTCAAGAGCCGCAACCAGGCCGACTATAATGTGGACATCATGGAGCATATTGAAAAAGGAGATAAGCAGGACACCGGTTCAGGCGGGGGAAATGACGCGGCCGATGATTCGGCGGACGAGTTTGATGAGCTGCTGCCCAAGGCCATTGAAATGGCCGTGGAAGCCGGGCAGATGTCCATCTCCATGCTGCAGCGCGTGCTGCGCGTGGGCTATGGCCGTGCCGGCCGCCTGATTGACGAGATGGCCAGGCGCAACATCATCAGCGGCAATGAGGGCACCAAGCCCAGAAAGACGCTGATCACCCGCGAGGAGTATCAGCAGCTGTTCGACGACAGCGACATCCCTTTTGATTAACCGTCAATAAGGCAGCACGATGACCAGGCTGCCGTAGATGGCCAGAGCAAGCCCCAGGATCATGATAATGACCAGGGGCTTTGTCCATTTCTGTTCCGGCCTGTCCAGGGTCAGGTACAGTGCGGCATAGGGGATTAGGTCCACCGCATAGCGCGCGCCGTATTGAAACCCGCCAAAGGTGCGGTGGCTGAGCAGCAGCAGCAGGTGCAGCAGAAAGGTCATCATCACCGCAGCCTTTTGCCATGAAAAGCTTCGGCTCAGGCCATCGTGGACGGCCCAAACAAGCATCATCAGCAAGATGGGATTGGCCAGAAAAAGGGAAAACCCAAAGCGGCGAAGCGACAGGGCACCGCCCACCTGCTCAAAGGGAAGGGCAAGCACATAGTCCCTGATGTTGCCAGGGATGTGACGCAATGAAAACTGGATGCCGCCCTGAAATGAAAACTCCGGCAGGTAGTTATGGCCGAATTCGAGCGGATGGCCGAAACGCACCTGGTTGTACCAGCCATATGCAGCAGCTACGCAAAGGCCGAGCAGGATGCCGGGCACCAGCGCCTTGGCCCTGCCCCACAGCCCTTGCAGTCGAAGGCCGTGCGGCTGCCCCACTGTCAGATACAGCCCAATCAGCAGGGGGCCATACAGGGCATCAAAGGGCCGGCACCCGACCGACAGCGCATAGTACAGCAAGCCGATGGTTGGTCGGCCGCCAAACATGGCATCCACCGCCAGCGCAATCCACATGAACGCCATGACCTGCGCCTGATACCACACAGCACCGCTGAGCAGTAGCGGCAGCATGGAGGAGGCAGCGCACAGCAGCACGGAAATCGCCGCGGCCCGCTGCTCGCGCCACCCACGGCGCGTCAACATCCGGCAGAGGGCATAGTAGGCAATCAGGATATATATCTTGACCAGCAAGCCATCGGGCACCTGATCTGCAAAGATGAAACTCAGCAGATAGATGGGCAGGCTGGGCACCGGCGGGAAGCTGACGTAGTACAGCCCATCTTTAATGGCCAGCTCCAGGTGCGATACATCCTGGCTCAGGTGCGTCTGCCCCGAGCGCCAGGCCATGGCTTGCAGGGTATAGCTGTTGTAGGGGCTGGGGTGCAGCAGGGGGAGTGACAGCGCCCCATGCAATATCAGCAGCAGCACCACCAGCAACAGGGCATACAGATGCCTGCTGTGCTGTCGGATGCGTCCCGTGCCGCCGATGGCATGGCCTCCCTGATTGTTTATCATGCCAATAGTATACCATAATCGCTGTTTGCAGCATGCCGTTTCTGCCACAAAATCTATGACATGATAGTTTTTTTACAACAGAAAAAAAGCCGCCCGTTTCCGGACGGCTTCATGGATAGGTGAAGGGGAATTACTTGGCGTTGGCGACGGCCTCGACCAGTGCATCCACGTAGCCACCGATGTCGATGGTCACGGAGGCCTTCAGGTCGGCAGCATCCGGCACGCGCAGGTGGCTATCATCCTTTTTGTAGGTGGGGATGGCCTGCACTTCTTCGATGGTCTTGCCAATGATGTACTTCTCGAACTCGGCAATCTGCTCATACCACTCTTTGCCAATGCCGCTGGCCTTCTTCATGCCGTATGCGTCGCCCTTTTCAACCTTGGTCTGGATCTCGGCGGCGGGGTCGGTGGTCAGCTTGCCTTCGCCATTGAAGGCTACTTTGGTCTGCACGGTGTCAAACTGGACGGCCTTAATGACCTTGTTGTCATCCAGCAGCACGGTGCAGATAATGGTGTTAACCTGCGCCTGGCCATCATATTTCTCGCCGTCTTTTTCAGTCGCCTCTTTGATGGAGCCGATGTCAGTGTTGATGCCCAGGCCGAGCAGTTCCGCCGAGGCGAAGCTGGCAATGCTGATCAGCATCAGGACAGAGAGAAACAGAGCAATGGACTTTTTCATATGGTTGGGTATCCTCCTCATAAAATGTTATGCATAAATAAGTACCATACTGCCGGACGATTTGTCAAGATAAAAACAGCCCATTTATCAAAGTAAATAAAGGACTTTTGCGGTTAAAATTATCCCTATTTTTCTTTAGTTGAAGATCGAAATATTAACTCAAAATCATTTTTATGCATGGACCTCGGCATGCCTTGACGCAGGGGAAAGAGCATGTTAACATTTATCAGCATGTCAGTCGGTGTGTAGAATGGACGGAAAGCAAGCTTGATTACGTATTTGGATGCTGTTCAGGTGCCATTAGGTCCGGCCGTTGTTTGTCTGGGCTTTTTTGATGGTGTGCACAAGGGGCACATTGCCCTGTTGCGGCAGGGAAAACAGGCCAGCGACAAGCTGGGCCTGCCTCTGTATGTCCACACCTATGATGTACCCCCCGCCAGCCTGATCAAACTGAACAGCGCCACAGCCGAGCTGACACCGCTGGCCGAAAAAGCCAGGCTGCTGATGGATGCCGGGGCGGACCGTGTGGTGGTAAGCCATTTTGATGATGCCCTCATGCACACAACGGGGGAAGCTTTTTTTCGCAATGTGCTGATCAACCAGCTTGGCGCCAGGCACCTGATCATCGGCTTTGATCATCGCTTTGGGTACCGGGGAGACATGGATGCCGACCAGCTGTCTGCGCTGTGTAAGGCGGAGGGCGTTGGGCTGAACGTTGTGCCTGCCGTGATGACGGACACAGGTCAGCTGATCTCCAGCTCGGCCATTCGGGATGCATTGCGTCTGGGCAACATCAACCTGGCTGAGGACATGATGGGCCGCGCCCCATCGGCCGACCTGGTGAAGAGAATGCAGGCCACTGCACATCACGTGCAGAATCAAACAATAGATGGAGGACACAAGGCATGAAAAAGAGGATCGCAGCCTGGATTGCATTGGGCATTATCACGGTATGCGCCGGGCTCCTTCTTTCCATGACGAATGAAGTGACCAAGGACGTCATCCACCAGCAGGCTGAGGATGCCAAGGTGCAGGCGCGCAAGGATGTACTGCCTGTGGCGGAAGCATTTGAGCCTGTGGAGGTGGCGGATATCGCCCCGCTGACCGAGCTGTACGTAGGCAGCGCCAATGGCGCGCCTCAGGGCTATGTGGGCACGGCGATGGCCAAGGGATATGGCGGGCCCATTCAGGTGATTGCCGGGCTGGATGCCGAGGGCAAAATCACAGGTATCTCGGTGGGTGGCAGCGATTTTGCCGAAACCGCCGGCCTGGGCGCCAAGGCCAAGGATGCTGCCTTCATGCAGCAGTTCATGGGCAAGCAGACGCCTGTCAAGGCGGTGAAGTCCGCTGCGGATCGCGGCGACAACACCATCGACGCCATCACGGCGGCTACCATCACATCCAACGCTGTCACCGGCGCGGTCAACAGCATCGCCAGCAAGGTAGATGCCTACCTCCATCCGGACAGCGGTGACCAGGTTGCCGAAGGTACCACCTACACCGCCTCTGCCCAGGGCTTTGCCGGGCCTGTTGCGGTGTTTGTCACCGTCAAGGATGACGGCACCATCTCTGCGCTGCGCGTAGGGGATGATGCCTTTGCCGAAACCGATGGCTTTGGCGCCGCCGCCAAGGAGTCGGCCTTCACCAAGCAGTTTGCGGGCAAGGCCCTGCCTGTTGCTGAGGGAGATATTGATGCGCTGTCCGGCGCCACCATCACCACCCAGGCAGTCGTTGCCGCCATTAACAAGGCCTATGAGGACAAGGTGGTTGTTGAGCCCGCGGGCCCCGAGGGCACGCGCTATACGGCCAGCGAACAGGGCTTTGCAGGGCCGGTTGCCGTATTTGTAACGGCCATGGATGACGGCACCATCACCGCCCTGAGCATCGGGGATGACCAGTTCCAGGAGACGGATGGCTTTGGCGCCGCCGCCAAGGAGCCGGCCTTCACCAAGCAGTTTGTTGGCAAAGTGCTGCCCCTTGAGGTGGGCGATATTGATGGGGTGTCCGGCGCTACGATTACCACGGAGGCAGTGGTCAAGGCGATCAACAAGGCCTTTGCGGATAAGTCAGTGGATGAATCGGCTGGCACGCCTGCACAGGTGGAGCCGGTTGAGGGGACGGAAGCCCCTGCCGCGGAAGAAACGGCTGCCCCCGCCGAAGCGACCGATGCGCCCGCCGCCGAACCGGCAGCGGATGCCAATGTGCTCACCTCCTCCGCCAAGGGCTACGGCGGGCCGGTGGCTGTGAGCGTGACCCTGAACGACGACAATACCATTGCCGCTCTCACCGTGGGCGATGCGG
>JAAZBU010000100.1 GCA_012513645.1 Clostridiales bacterium
CTGCCCCCTGTGGAGTACGAGATGTACCACTTTGACCGCCCTGTTGCTTCGTAAATTATTGACTGGTTACCTACGACGAGGAGGTACCCACACGAATGCTTTGTCCGAAATTTCGGTACCAGACCAATAAACGATGGATTTTTTCGTCCCCGCAAAGCCGAAAGAAGAAGGCATAGCGGCGTCTACGCCGACTAAGAGAGGCAAAGCGGGGGCGGAAAAAGACGAGTTTAGCAAAGCATTTGTGATTGAGTTTGGTATAAGCGGGAGGAAATTATGACCAGCTACGGACCGCACACGCAGATTGACCTGAGCGAATTAGATTTTTTCACGCAGGCGCCCGCGCAGGCCCCGGACCGGGAGGCCGCGCGCTTTGCGCTGGAATTGTCGGCGCTCAGCTACGACTTTCGGGTGGAGCCCTGGCTGGCCGCCGGCTGGACGGACATCTCCATCCAGGCGGACGAGCGGCTGATGGGCGGCGTGGCCGTGGCCGATGCCGCAGGCCGCCCGCTGTACCAGCGCGTGCTCAACCAGTGGGTGCCCGTGGCCGCGCGGCGGCACATCTCCTCCCGCCGGGTCATCCGCCAGGTGGCCGGCCGCGTGTGGAAGGCCCGCCCCGCGCAGACCGGCAAGGCCGTCACCATGATCCACCCGCTGCCGGGCGGCCGCTACGCGGTGGCCATCGGCTTCATGGGCACGGGCAAGCGGCGCATGGACTGGGAGGTCAACTTCCACTTCGCCCACCCGGAGGGCTTTCACGCGGGCTTTCTGGCGGTGACGCGCCAATTTGAGGACAACTGCGGCAAGATCCGCTTCGACCAGACGGCGGCGCAGCTGGGCCTGCCCCGGCTGACGCTGGCCGACATATTGGCCGAGGCCCGCCGGGCGGACAGCCGCTTCACCCTGTTTGCCGCGGGGCACAGCCAGGGCGCCGCGGTGCTGCAATTGTGGCTGTGGCGGCAGATGCAGCAGGGCCTGCGGCCCGAGCATGTGCAGGGCTATGGCTTTGCCGCCCCAAGCGTTGCCGCCCAGGACCTGCCCGCCTACCGCCAATTGCCGCTCACACTGCTGTGCAGCAGCGATGATGCCTTTGCCCGCATGGGGCTGCGCGCCCACCTGGGTCGCGCCTGGCACTACCGGGTGGATGACGCCATGCGCGCCTTTTGCTACCAGGGGCATGAGACCGACCCGGTGTTCATGCAGGTGCTGGCGCATTGCAACCGCTTTACCGGCACGAAAGACGCGCTGCTGTTTTCCATCAGCTACCTGCAGGCCATGGCCCGCATGCCCCAGGAGGATGCGCGCGCCAGCCTGGGCGTGCTGCTGGGCGGCGGGCTGACCGAGCGCTTTTTGCTGTGGCGGGATGAACCGGTGGGCAACCTGCTGCGCATGATGAACCGCCTGCTGCGCAGCAACTACCTCAGCGCCACCGGCGGCAAGCCGGATGAAGGCCAGGTGGCCGCCCTGGCTGATACCCTGCTAAATGAGGCCTTGAGCGCCGGGGCCGAGCGCTACACCCGCACGCTCTTCACGGCGCTGGGCGTGCCGCACACGCTGGTGTTCCGCGACCGGGATATGCCGGGCCAGGCCCCCTACGCCTACATCGTGGTGCGCGAATACGCGCGGCTGACGCTGTGGGCGCAGGACGACAGGCCGCAGGCATAATCCATTACCGCGAAATAACGAACCCGGCCAGCCTGCGCGCTGTGCCGGGTTCTTGTATACATGCAGGTTATTCTTGTACTGAACGAGGGAGCAAATGCACGGATGAACGATGGATTTTTTCGTTTCCGCGAAGCCGAAAGAAGGAGGCGCAGCGGCGCATACGCTGACTGAAAGAGGCAAGGCGTGTGCGGAAAAACACAGGTTCAGCGAAGCATTTGTGATTGAGTTCAGTGCTCCAGTTGTCCCTGGGCACACTGCCCCGCCGCCACCCGCAGGCATTGCCCGTTGACATGCACATCCACGGCCTCCCCCTCGGCCAGCACGATGCGCCAGCCCTTGGGCGACACATGCACGCGCA
>JAAZBU010000101.1 GCA_012513645.1 Clostridiales bacterium
AGGCCATGGGCCGCCACAGCAACCTGAGCCTGGTGCAGGACGGCATGATTGTGGACTGCCTGCGCCATGTGACCGACGACATGAGCCGCGTGCGCCGCATGCTGCCTGGTGCGCCCTTTGAGATGCCTCCGGCGCAGGATAAGATATCGCCCGATCAGGCCGAGCCTGGGGCGCTGTGTGCCCGCCTGGCCGCTGAGGGTGGCCGGGCCGACCGGGCGCTGGCTGCTACGGTATCCGGCCTGGCCGCGGCCTCGGCGCGGGAGATCTGCCTGCGCCTGGCCGGGCAGGAGCAGCCGCAGCTGAAGGACCTCAACCTCAATGCCTTTTGCGATGCCCTGGTCGGGCTGCTGCGCGGCCTGCCCGCCATGGCCGACCCGCGGCTGTACACAGACGACACCGGGCTGCCGCGGGAGGCGCTGCCCTTTGCGTTCCTCAGCCTGCCCAGGGAGCGCCAGCAGCCGCAGGGCAGCCTGTCCCAGGCGCTGGACACCTTGTATTACGAGCGGGACCGCCGGGACCGCCTGACCCAGCGCACGTCCGCCTTTCGCCGGTCGCTCAAGACCGCGGAGGAGCGCACCCTTAAAAAGCTGGCCATCCAGGAGGAGGAGATCGCCCAGGCCGGGCGCATGGAGGAGCACCGCGTGGCCGGCGAGCTGCTGACCGCCTACGCCCACCTGGTGGGCAAGGGGGCCACCGAGGCCGTGCTGCCCAACTACTACGATGGCGGCGAGCTGACCGTGGTGCTAGATCCGGCCCTCAGCCCCGCGCAGAACGCGCAGCGCTATTTCAAAAAATACCGCAAGGCCGCCGTGGCCCGCCGCACCGCTGCCCAGCAGCGGGAGAACACGCTGCACGAGCTGGCGCTGCTGGGCGATGCCCTGTACGCGCTGGAGCAGGCCGACACCATGCAGGATATCGCCCAGATCAAGGAGCCCCTGCGGGACGCAGGGCTCATCCGCCGGGAGGCCAAGGCAAAGCAGAAGAAGCAGGAAAAGCCGGGGCAGCCGCTGCGCTATCAGACAAATGACGGCTTTGAGGTGTGGGTGGGCAAAAACAGCGTGCAAAATGAGCAGCTGCTGAAATCCGCCCAGGGCACCGACCTGTGGCTGCACGCCAAGGACATGCCGGGCTCCCACGTCATCATCTCCCTGCAAGGGCGGGAGGTGACCGATGCCGCCCTGATGGACGCGGCCCGGCTGGCCGCCTGGTACAGCCGCGGCCAGGGGCAGGGCGTGCCGGTCAACTACACACTGCGTAAATACGTGAAAAAGCCGGCGGGCGCGCCGGCAGGCTTTGTCACCTTCACAGGGGAAAAGATGCTGCTGGTCACTGTCAGCGAGTCGGAGATCCGCGCCATGCGGCGGGAAGGCTGACGCAAGGACAGCGGGAGTTGTAAGTGCGGCAATCACATCAGCCAAGGCAGGGATGAATGATGAGAGATTATATTGAGTTCAATAAAAACAGGTGGAACGCGGTATCCAGGCAAAAGGGAAACCCCTACACGATTCCCATCAGCCATGAGGAGCTGATGAAGGCAAAGGGCAGGCCCATCGAGGTATCGCTGACCGTGGGGCGCCCTGTGCCCACGGCCTGGTTTGAAAAAACCAAGGGCAGGAAGCTGCTGGGCTTGGCCTGCGGCGACGGGCAGCAAGGGCCGATATTTGCCGTCCATGGATACGAAACGACCATCATGGATTATTCGCAGGAGCAGCTGACATCCACCGGCTGGTGGCCGACAGGGAAGGCCTGAACATTGAGACAGTCCAGGCGGATATGACAAAGCCGTTTCCCTTTGACAGCGAATGCTTTGATATCATCTTCTGCCCCGTGTCCAATGCCTACATCGAAGGCCTGACCAACATGTGGAGCGAATGCCATCGCGTGCTCAAACAGGGCGGCGTGTTGATGGTGGGGTACATGAACCCCTGGATATACATGTATGACGCGGATACCGTATGGGACCACCCCGAGAAAGAACTACTGCTGCAGTATGCCCTGCCCTTCAACTCAAGGAAGTTGGAGGAAGAGGGAAAAATCAGCATCAACCCTGAATATGGCTATGAATTCAGCCATACGCTGGAGGAACAGATCAGGGGGCAGCTAAAGGCCGGGTTTGCCATGATAGACTTTTATGAATCCAAAGATACAAGAAACAGGCTGACCCAATACGGCTCGGATTATATCGCCAACCTGTGCGTCAAACGGTAAGCACAAGCTCGTTGAAGCGTTTGGGATGGAGATCAGCCTGTTGATAAAGGGGGAGTTCATATGACCGACCGCTATCAGGACATCAACGCCCGCACCATCGACCGATGGGCCGCGGAGGGCTGGCAATGGGCCGTGCCCATCACCCGGGAGGAATATGCTCGGGCCAAGGCGGGGGACTGGCAGATGGTGCTCACCCCCAACAAGCCGGTGCCCGGGGACTGGTATCCGCCGCTGTCGGGCTGCCGGGTGCTGGGGCTGGCCTCGGGCGGGGCGCAGCAGATGCCCATATTCGCGGCCCGGGGGGCCATCTGCACGGTGCTGGATTATTCGCCCGCGCAGCTTGAAAGCGAGCGCATGGTGGCCGAGCGCGAGCGGTATGACATCGCCATCGTGCGCCATGATATGTCCCAGCCGCTGCCCTTTGCCGATGGGGCTTTCGACCTGATCTTCCACCCGGTGAGCAACTGCTACATCGAGGATGTGCGCCCGCTGTGGCGCGAGTGCTTCCGCGTGCTGCGGCCGGGCGGCATACTGCTGGCCGGCATGGATGTGGGGTACAACTACCTGTTTGACGAGGCAGAGACCACCCTCACCTACCGCCTGCCCTACAACCCTTTGAAGGACCCGGTGCTGATGGAAAAGGCCCGGGCCTATGACGAGGGTGTGCAGTTTTCCCACACGCTGGAGGAGCAGCTGGGCGGCCAGTTGGAGGCAGGCTTTTGCCTGACGCACCTGTACGAGGATACCAACGGCGAGGGCCGCCTCAAAGACTATGGCGTGCCCAGCTTTGCGGCGACCCGTGC
>JAAZBU010000102.1 GCA_012513645.1 Clostridiales bacterium
AGGGGTGGCGCGATTTCCTGTACTACGGGCGCACGCTGGGCATATACAACACCTTCTGGATTGCGCTGGTGATCTGGCTGATCTTCAACTTCCTGCTGTCGCGCACGCGCACGGGCCGCCATGTGTACGCCATCGGCAGCAATGTGGAGGCCTCCAAGCTGTCGGGTGTCAACGTCAACATGACCACCATCAAGGCCTACCTTATCAGCGCCTTTTGCGCGGGCGTGGTGGGGCTGATCACCTGCGCCCAGGCGGGCATGGGCGCCATGGACGCCGGCACGGGGTACGAGCTGTTTGCGGTGGCGGCCTCGGTCATCGGGGGCATCTCCACGCTGGGCGGGCAGGGCATTTTGCTGGGCACGGTGATGGGGGCCAGCGTGTGGGGCGCCATGTACAACGGCCTCAGCCTGGTGGGCGCGCCGGTTGCTTGGCGCAACATCGTTGTGGGTATAATCGTAGTACTATCGGTGCTGATCGACGTGTTGGTGCGCTCGGGCACCTTCAACAAGGCGCGCATCCGTGCGCTGTTTTCCAAAAAGATCTGAACGCACAGGCGTTTTGATAGATTCGACCAATGATAAAGGAGGAACCTCTCTCATGAAGAAACTCGTCGCCCTGTTCCTGACACTGGCCCTGACATTGACCGGCGTGGCCGCGCTGGCCGAAGAGTTTACCGTGTACCTCATCACCATGGACCTGATGGACCAACACTGGGTCAACGTGGATGCGGGCGCCAAGGCCGCCGTTGAAGAGCTGGCCAAGGAAGGCGTTAAGATCAACTATGTGTGGGACGCGCCCACCCAGGGCAAGAATGATGCCGCCCAGATCGAAAGCATCAACAACGCCTTTGCCAACAACGCCCAGGCGATCCTGTTGGCCTCCAACGGCCCGGACACCCAGGTAGCCACCATCGAGCAGTACCAGAAGGAAGGCGTGAAGTTCATCTACGTGGACAGCCCTGCCAACACCGAAGCCTTCCAGACTTTGGCCACCGACAACAAGGCCGCCGGCAAGCTGGCGGGCGAGACCATGCTCAACAAGCTGACCGAGATGGGCGTCGCCGAGGGCAAGATCGGCATCGTCAACGTCAACTCCTCCACCACCTCCACGCAGCTGCGCGAGGAGGGCTTCCGCGAGGCCTTTAAGGACACCAAGTTCGAGCTGCTGGAGACCCAGTACGGCGAGGGTCAGGTAGCCGCCTCCCAGACCATCGCGGAGAACTACATCACCCAGGGCGTGGTGGGCATCTTCGGCTGCAACGAGGGCAGCACCACCGGGACCGGCAACGCCATCAAGGAGTCCGGCAAGGACGTGGTGGGCGTTGGCTTTGACCAGTCCGATGCCATCCTCCAGCTGGTGGACGGGGGCGCGCTGCTGGCCACCATGGCCCAGAATCCCTACGTGATGGGCTATCAGGGCGTGCTGAGCGCCGCCAGCATCCTCCAGGGCAAGGAGATCGTCGGCGACAAGAACTACGACACCGGCGTCACCGTGGTGGACAAGGCCTACATCGCGGAGAAGGGCCTGCTGACGAAATAAACCAATCAACGACCGGGGGTCCCGGCGCGGCGCCGGGGCCCCCTTCTGTCTGGAAAGGAACGCTGTGCAACAGATCAAACCCAAAGGCTCCTCCCTGTCCGTGCGGGCCGTGCTGCTGGATTTTGACGGCACCATCTCCACGCTGCGCCACGGGTGGGAGCAGGTGATGGAGCCCATGATGATCGAGTACCTGGGCGCGGGCAGCCAGGACGAGGCGCGCCGCTACATTGACGAATCCACCGGCATCCAGACCATCCACCAGATGAAGTGGCTGGCGGAGCAGGTGCGCTCCCGCGGCGGCCAGGCGCTGGACCCCTGGGCCTACAAGGCGGAGTACAACCGCCGCCTGATGCTGGGCGTAGCGCAAAAGCGCCGGGACATCCTGGCGGGCAGCGCATCGCCGGATGGCTACCTGATCCAGGGGGCCAAGGCGTTTTTGTCCGCCCTGCGGGGCATGGGTGTGGCGCTGCATATCGCCAGCGGCACCGACCACCCGGATGTGCTGCGCGAGGCCGAGCTGTTGGGCGTGGCCGGGCTGGTGGACAGCATTGCCGGCGCGCCCGTGGGCGAGGAGAGCTGCTCCAAGGAGATGGTGCTGCGCCGCCTGGCGCAGGAGAAGGGGCTGCAGGGCGGCGAGGTATGCGTCATCGGCGACGGCAAGGTGGAGATCGCCCTGGGCGTTGAGCTGGGGGCGCGCACCTTGGGCCTGGCTACGGATGAGGAGCGCGGGCAGGACATCAACCCCCACAAGCGGGAGAAGCTGATCCGCGCGGGGGCCGAGGCCATCGCCGGCGACTTTGCCGATCTCAACGGCCTGATGGACTGGATGAACCTGGGAGGGAAAACGCCTTGACCTATCAACAATTGAGCCTGGAAGGCGTGCGCATGCAGTCGGCCCGCGATCGGGTCAACCTGGTGCGCATCGACACGCTGATGACCCCCGGGGAGGCGGTTCCCTCCTGGGATGCCGAGGGCTTTGACGAGCTGGTTGAGCGGGTGCTGCGCGCGCGGCAAAACGGTCGGCCTGTCATCTGCTCCATCGGCGCGCACGTCATCAAGGGCGGCCTGTCCCGCTACCTGATCGCGCTGATGCGCGCGGGCATCATCACCCACCTGGCGGGCAACGGCGCCTGCTCCATCCACGACTTTGAGCTGGCCTGGCTGGGCGGCACCTCCGAGGATGTGCCCAC
>JAAZBU010000103.1 GCA_012513645.1 Clostridiales bacterium
CCTGGAAAACTTGAGGAACCGAAAGGCTATGTAATTATTGCACATATTATTATTCAATTATTGTAATATTTGACGAATTATCCTTTGGCGGAGTTTATCGCCCCTGTTTCTTCAGATTGCGATGTCATACTAATTCAAATCATTAACGCATCGATGATCCACTTGCGGTGGGTAATGGACGCAACACGCTGGACATCCTCAGCCAAGTCTTTTACGGTCATGCACAACCGGTCAATGACAGCATCGAGGCATTTGAATATTTCGTTTCGGAAGCCTTTCTCCCTCACCTCATCCCAGATCATTTCAATGGGATTCAACTCCGGCGTATAGGGAAGCAATGAATACAATTCAATGTTGCCTGGCACCACCATGGTAGAGGAGCGGTGCCAGGCCGCATTGTCCAAAAGCAATAGGATATGCTCTTGCGGATATGCTCTGGAGAGTTCCTCCAGAAACACATTCATACAGTCGGTGTTGGCATACGGCATCACCAGGCTGAACAGTTCTCCGTCCAGGGGTGACACTGCTCCGTACAGGTATCTGTATTCCCGAATATGATGGCAAGGGACTGTTGGGCGGATACCTTGTCTGCACCAACATCGCTTGGGTTTATTGATTCTCCCAAACCCAGCCTCGTCCTGAAACATCACCCGAAGCTTTGGCTGGTCCTTTTTCAGAATTTTCACGTATTGAGTGATTTTTTTTATAAGCTTCAATTGCTTCTGGACTTGCCTTCTTTTTATGCCTGCTGCGCGGAACTACCTTGCGCCATTGATGGCGATGAAGCAGGTAATAGATCATGTTCCGGGTAACACGGTGACCAACTGCCTTTTCGTATTCTTGATGAATCTCCCGGGTTTCAATGATCTGTCCAGCCTCGCTTCGTCGCTGAAACTGTGCAAGAAAGAATGTTTCTTCTTCTCGGCTCATATATCGGTTGCCATGATTATGACGTTTCCCCACCATGGCTTCCATTCCTTCTTCCTTATACCTGGCAATGATGCGATTCACGCTGGTCTTGTGGACTCCTGCTATCGCTGCAATCTCATCACTGCGCAGATTGTCGATGGCCTTCAGCCTCAAAGTCAGCAGGCGCTTATGTACGTGAGAAGGATATGTACCCTGTTGTGCGGCTAGTATTTCTGCCTTTTCCTCTTCATTGAACTTTGCTCGTTTTACGTTCATGACCTTCTCCTGATTTCCTTCATGATTGCCACGAACATTATACCAAACTCTGATCCCTTATGGAAGCATTAAAGTTTTGGGTTAGTATCAATTCGCAATGGACATGTGCTTCACGATGCATACGTCGCTCGCACATTTCCTTGCTCATTGGGCTGACAGTTCGCTTCATCCCGCACAGCGGGCGCTCACTTTTGCCCTTGCGCGGTGGTGCGGAAGGCCTTGCGTCAGCAAGGGCTACAATGCCCTCCGCCGCCCGGGAACGAAGTGAGAGGCGGAGGGCCCAAAGCCGAACCATAAAAAAACCGCAGTTTTTTGATGGCATGGGGGGGTGGCACATCGTGCCGCCCCCTGCTTATGCTTTGCGTTGATGCTATGCCGGCTGCTCGCCCATCTCGGCCAGCTTGCGCAGCGTGTTGCCGTTGCGCATGGTGACGGCGACGCCGGCGGCCTTTTCCAGCACGGCGGCGTTGAGACTGGCCTTGGTATAGTCTGCCGGGATGTACATGAAGGCGGCGTGCGCTGCAACCACCAGGCGGTTGCCGCCAAAGTCCCTGGCGCGCAGCGCGGTCAGGGCTTCCGCTTTGGGCGGGCTTTCAAAAAAAGCGTAAAAAACGCGGGCCGGGTCATCGCTTGCATCCTGAAAAGGGTTGTCCGCCAGCACCTGACGGATCTCCTGCGGGCTGCGCGCGATGACGGCCAGATCGGGCCCGATCTCCTGCCGGATGAGCGCGCGCACGCGGGCAGCGGCCTGCGCCGCTGTCTCCTACGTATCGATCAGCAGGTTGCCGCTCTGTATCCAGGTGCGCACCCGGCCGTAGCCCGCGGCTTCCATCACCTCGCGCAGCCTGGCCATGGGCACCTTGTTTTTGCCGGTGGGCATCACGCCGCGCAGCAGGAGGATGAGGGTGTGCATAGTCTTACTCACTTTCGCATATCGGTGTTCTCAGGGTTTCAAGGATGTAATGGGGGCGACCATCACGCCGTCCGCACGGGTGTAGGCGTACTCGCCTAAGCCACAGATGACACATAGGATAGCAGGGGGCTTGGCGCGGGGGTCATCGGTCATCAGTTGCCTGATATGCAGCAGGTGTTTCGCTGCCTCGTCAATCCTGTCCTGTCCCAGCTTGATTTCAAACGCACCCCATGTACCATCTTCGCATTCGATAACAGCATCGATTTCTCTGCCGGATGCATCCCGGTAATGGAACAGCTGAGCGTTCAGGGCAGAGGCATAGATTTGCAAATCGCGTTCGCATAGTGCCTCAAACAAAAAGCCGAAGGTGTTCAGATCGTCAAGAAGCATTCCCGGCGTCGCTCCAAGCGCGGCCACTGCCAAAGAAGGGTCAACGAAGTGTCGCTTCTTTGATTTGCCTACGCGCACGGATGAACGCATGTTGGGGTCAAATGCGCCCTGATCCTCCCGAAGGAACATCCGCTCCAGCACATTGAGGTATTCGGCCACTGTTTCCACATGGATTGTTTCCCCATCCGTTTCCAGCATATCGCGGCGCAGCGTTGCGTTGGTTGCCAGCGTGCTCTCGTTGCGGGCAAGGGAACGCAACAACATCCACATCTTCTGTCGATCTCTTTGGATGCCTTCCAAGCGATGGATATCATCCTCAATGACGCTGGTCAGATAGGCGCGAGGCAGTTCGGCGGCGGCTTTGGCAGGCAACCCTAAACTGCCGGGCCATCCGCCGCGGACGCATAGCGCAATCAAATGCTCTAAAGTGGGCGCCTGTGTGGTGCGGGCGGGGAGTGAGCCGCTCAGAATTTCGCAGAGGGACACGGAGCCGTCGGAATCGCCCGATTCATATAACGACATCGTGCGCATGCGCATCCGGCCAATGCGGCCCGCTCCACTGTGAGGAACCCCCTTGTAGTTGGGGGTGGCGAAGCCGGTTAGGATATACTGGCCACGGTCTGCCTGCTGATCCACTGCAAAGCGGACAGCATCCCATAGCGGCGGAACCTCTTGCCATTCATCGATCAGGCGTGGATGTTTGCCTGTCAGTATCAGCGCAGGGTTGAGCTGGGCCATCGTGCGGGTTTGAAAGTTATTATCCGGGTTGGCAATAAACGCAACGCTGAGAGCCTGATTCAGCGCCGTCCACGTTTTGCCGCACCACTTGGGGCCTTCAATGCAAACAGCGCCAAAGGCTTCCAGCATGTCTGTAAGTTGCTGGTCGGCCAAGCGCGGCATGTAGTTTGGTTTTGTTAAGGTCATGGGTGCTCATTTCTGGGTATTGGTTCCCCAACCCGATTATTTCACCCATTATAACCCGATGATTTCAAGGAAGTCAACCGGATGATTTTGATGATTGCAACCCGACGATTTCAAGGATTCCCCCGGGGATCAAGCAGCGCTTTCCCTTACCCCTCCAGCATATCCTTTACATAGTTGGGCAGGTAGAACGCGCCCACATGCAGGTCGGTGTTGTAGTAGCGGGTTTTGATGCCCAGCGCGTTCCAGCGCTCGCCATCCAGGTCTTTGAGCGGGTCAAAGGTGATGGAGTTGAAGCCGAACAGCCAGTGTCCCGAAGGATAGCTGGGGATGTGCGCCTGATAGACCTGGTGGATCGGAAAGCTCTCCCGGATGCGGCGGTGGGTGCGCTTCATGGCGTTGGCCTCGTAGGAGTAGAAGGGGCTTTCATGCTGGTTGATCATGATGCCATCCTCGCGCAGCGCCTTGTAGCAGTTGCCGAAAAATTCCTTGGTAAACAGCACCTCGCCGGGGCCGAAGGGGTCGGTGGAGTCCACGATGATCAGGTCGTAGATGTCGCTCAGGCGGCGGATGAACTTCAGGCCGTCCTGAATATGCACGGTGATGCGCGGGTCGTCGTAGCCCACCGCCGTACTGGGCAGGTACTGCCTGCAGGCATCCACCAGCATGCCGTCGATCTCCACCAGGTCGATGGATTCGATGTGGGGGTAGCGGCTCAATTCCCTCAGCGCGCCGCCATCGCCAGCACCCACCACCAGCACACGCTTCACATTGGGGTGCACCGCCATCGCCGGATGGACAATCATCTCGTGGTAGATAAATTCGTCCTTCTCGGTCAGCACAATCACATCATCCAGCGTGAGGATGCGGCCAAACTCGCGACTCTGAAAGATATCGATCTTCTGGTAGTCGCTCTGCTGGGAATACAGCTGCTCGTCCACCATGATTTCCAGCTTGACGTTGTCGGTGTGGCTTTCGGAGAACCAGAATGCCATGGGCGGCTCCTTTCGTGCTGAGGGAAAACAACAATAATGTTCAGCGTCAGACCATCACCTGTATGGTTTGGGCGGTGATGTCCCGCGTGCCGGTCAGCACGCAGCCCTTCTCCCGGGAGGAGTTGATGAAGTCAACAATTTCCTGCGTGATCTTTTCGCCCGGCGCCAGCAGCGGGATGCCCGGCGGGTAGGTCATCAGCGATTCGCCGCTGATGTGCCCGGCGGCCTCGCTCAGCGGCAGCGAGCGCTTTTCGGCGTAAAAGGCCTCCTGCGGCGTCATCACCACCTGGGGGGCCAGGTACTCATAGCGGGGCAGCTCGTTCTTGGGGCGCTTGTAGCGGCGGCGGATCTCATACAGCGCGCCGATGAGGCGCTCGATGTTCTTGGTGCGGTCGCCGATGGAGATGTAGGCCAGGAAGTTTGACAGGTCGCCAAACTCAATCTGGATATCGTACTCGTCGTGCAAAATGTCGTGCACCTCGATGCCGGCCAGCCCCAGGTCGTAGGTGTTGACCGACAGCTTGGTGGTGTCAAAGTCGAAGATGGTGTCGCCGTTGATCAGCGCGTCGGAATACACATAGTAGTCGCCGATTTCGCTGATTTCGTCCCGCGCGTAGGCGGCGTACTGCTTCACCTTTTCAAAGATCTGCTCGCCATTGAGCGCAAGGCTGCGGCGCGAGATGTCCAGCGAGGAGATCAGCAGGTAGCTGGCGCTGGTGGTCTGGGTGAGGTTGATCATCTGGCGCACATGGTCCGGGTTGACGCCCGGGCCGCACAGCAGAAAGCTCGACTGCGTCAGGCTGCCGCCCGACTTGTGCATGCTGACGGCCGCCATATCCGCCCCCGCGGCCATGCCGCTGACAGGCAGCCCGCGGCCAAAGTAAAAGTGCGCGCCGTGCGCCTCGTCGCACAGCACCTTCATGCCGTGGGCGTGGGCGCAGCTGACGATCTCCCGCAGGTTGGAGCAGATGCCGTAATACGTCGGGTTGTTGACAAACACGGCCTTGGCGTCCGGGTTCTCGCGGATGGTGTTCACCACGTCCATGACCGACATGCCCAGCGCGATGCCCAGGCGCTCGCTGGTCTGGGGGTTGATGTACACGGGCACCGCACCGCAGATGACCAGCGCGTTGACAATGCTCTGGTGCACGTTGCGTGGCACGATCAGCTTTTCACCCTTGCGCACCGTGGAAAATATCATCGCCTGGATGGAGGCCGTGGTGCCGCCCACCATAAAGAACGCGCTGGCCGCGCCAAAGGCCTCGGCCGCCAGCTCCTCGCCCTCCTTGATGAT
Organism: Clostridiales bacterium; assembly: GCA_012513645.1. GTDB lineage: Bacteria > Bacillota > Clostridia > Christensenellales > Aristaeellaceae > UBA1038. Next base: position 5,699 of record JAAZBU010000103.1, read on the forward strand.
GCCGGTGGGGTGGCCCAGGCTGTCTAAGTACTTGGTGCTGTTCACGTCCACCGACATGCACCTTTCGCCCAGGAAGTCCATCAATTCCTTGTTGCCGCGGCCGCGCTTGTGCCCGGGCACGTCAAAGGGCACCAGCTTGTCCTGGCGCATCACTTCCAGCGCCTCATATACGGGCGCCCGGCGTTGATCCATCAACGTCTTATGCCACCTCCTACTGCTTGTTGCGAAAAGGGACGCACCGCGCTTGCAGCACATCCCTGACAGCGTTCATCCTCTGCCGCAGCCATCCCGGCGCGGCCGGACCGCCTCCGGCAGTTCTACACAACCCGTGAAAAGTATAAAAGGCAGGATGGGTGATGTCAATGAGAAAAATGCCCGCGGCGACAAGCGCGGCGGACATGGCGATCGGGGCATCAGCCTTTGCCCGGTCACTTTTCGTCTGCGCAGTTCCCCGCCATGCTGCATCCGGCGCACCCGCCGCCGCAGCCCTGCTTGGCCGCCTTGCGGGCGCGCACCACGGCGCGCAGGGCGAGCAGGGCCACCAGCCCCAGGGCAATCCAGTCAATCCACTTCATCTGTTGGTTCCTTTTCTGGCAATGGCGTTGCCATATTTTGTCGTAAGGGGTGGGGGGATAGGCGCGTGGCCCTATATGGCGGGGGCCCGGCTATGCCATCCGCTGCCACTTCATCTCATCCCCCAGGGCGTCAAACTTCTTGCGCTTGGCGGTGAGGTGCGTGATGTCCACTGCATAGACGGCGGTGATGCCAAGCCCGCTCCGGGTAGCCTGGGGGAAATAGTGCATCCAGAGCGGCGTGTACTTTTGCGAAATCAGCCGCAGGGCATGGGTCTTTTCTTCGTCGGCGTGCAGCTGCCTGACCACGCCCTGCACCATGGCGCTTTCAAACTCGGTGGTGAACAGCTTGCTGGTGAGCAGGCCGAACTTTTCAGGCGTGCGTGCGGCCTCGGCCGCCTCAGCATCCGTCATGACGGCGGGGATGCGGGTTTCGCCCACGAACACGACATGCACCTTTGTGCCGTCTAATAGCAGGTCGCTCTTTTTGCCGCCTTTGGCCGCGTGGAAGTACAGCACATCGCCCTCCCGGACGATGGACAGGGGGATGCCGTAGGCCTGGCCATCGCTTTCCATCACGCTCAGCACGCCATAAGCGGCCCGGTCGATCATCTGCAGGCCATAGTCCCGGTCCATTTCGCGGTCTTTTCGTCTCATGGGGTGCCTGCTTTCTGCTTCATGCTGCTTCTATGCGTATGGCGGTCTGCTTACAGGATCAGCCCGCCCAGCATGTACACCAGCCAGGCCGCTGCCCAGGCCAGCAGGCATTGGCCGATCACGGCGGCCAGCGTCAGCCAGCCGCTCTCCAGCTCCTTTTTCATGGCGGCGATGCTGGCCACGCACGGCGTGTACAGCAGCACGAATACCAGGTAGCTGGATGCCGACAGCGGGGTAAACATCGCCTGCAGGGCCTGGGGCAGGTCGGCCATGCTCACCTGCATCAGCACGCCCAGGCTGCTCACCACGGCCTCCTTGGCCGTCAGGCCGCTGATCAGCGAGGTGGTCAGCCGCCAGTCCTCAAAGCCCAGCGGCGCAAACAGCGGCGTCATCAGCCGCCCCAGGCCGGCCAGCAGGCTGGTGCCGCTGTCGGCCACCGGGTTGAGGCGCAGGTCAAACGTCTGCAAAAACCAGATGACCAGCGTGGCCAGGAAGATCACCGTGAAGGCCCGCTGCACGAAGTCGCGCGCCTTTTCCCACAGCAAAATGGCCACCGACTTGAGCGAGGGGAAGCGGTAGTTGGGCAGCTCCATGATGAAGGGGGTGGACTGCCCGCGGAAGGCCGTGCGCTTGAACACCAGCGCCGTCAGGATGCCCACCGCGATGCCCAGCGCGTACAGCGCCAGCATCACCAGCGCGCTGTTGCCGCCGAAGAAGGCGGCCGCAAACAGCGCGTAGATGGGGATCTTGGCCGAGCAGCTCATGAAGGGGGTGAGCAAAATGGTCATGTGCCGGTCGCGGCGGCTGCTCAGCGTGCGGGTGGACAAAATGGCCGGCACCGTGCAGCCAAAGCCCAGCAGCATGGGCACGATGCTGCGACCGGACAGGCCGATGCGGCGCAGCGCCTTGTCCATCACAAAGGCGATGCGGGCCATGTAGCCCGTATCCTCCAGCACCGACAGGAAGAAGAACAGCACCACAATCAGCGGCAAAAAGCTCAGCACGCTGCCCACGCCGGCAAACACGCCGTCGATGATCAGGCTGTGCACCACCGGGTTCATCTGAAAGGCGGTCAGCGCGCCATCGGTGATGCCGGCCAGCCAGTCGATGCCCTGAGCCAGCCAGTCGGCCAGCTGTGCGCCGATCACGTTGAAGGTCAGCCAGAAGATCAGCAGCATCACGATCAAAAAGATGGGGATGGCCGTGTACTTGCCCGTCAGCACCCGGTCGATGGCGATGCTGCGGCGGCGCTCGCGGCTCTCGTCGCCCTTTTTGACGGCGGAGGCGCGCAGCCCCTGGATGAAGGCGTAGCGCATGTCGGCCAGCGCCTCGTTGCGCTCCATGCCGCTGTCGCCCTCCATCTCCACCACGCTGTGCTCAATCAATTCAAGCTCATTGGGGTCCAGCCCCAGGCGCGCGGCCAAGGCGGGCTCGCCCTCAATCAGCTTGGTGGCGGCAAAGCGGCTGGGGATGCGGTGCTGCTCGGCATGGTCCTCAATGACGTGGCTGACCGCGTGGATGCAGCGGTGCACCGGCCCGGGGCCGCAAAAGTCCAGCCGCTCGGGCAGCAGGCGCTCCCTGGCCACGCGCTGGGCCTGGGCAATCAGCTCCTGTATGCCCTCGCCGCGGCTGGCGCTGATGGGCACCACCGGGATACCCAGCTGGCGCGACATCTCGGCCACGTCCACGCTGCCGCCGTTCTTGTGCAGCTCATCCATCATGTTGAGCGCCAGCACCGTGGGGATGCGCAGCTCCAGCAGTTGCAGCGTGAGGTACAGGTTGCGCTCGATGTTGGTGGCGTCCACGATATTGATCAGCGCGTCCGGCCGCTGGGTGAGGATGAAGTCCCTCGTCAGCCGCTCCTCAGCCGAAAAAGGCCGGATGGAGTAGATGCCCGGCAGGTCCACCACCTGCGCGTTCTTGAGCCCGCGTATGCTGCCCACCTTCTGATCCACCGTGACGCCCGGGAAGTTGCCCACATGCTGGCGCGCGCCGGTCAGCTGGTTAAACAGCGTGGTCTTGCCGCTGTTTTGATTGCCGGCCAGTGCAAACACCAGCGCGGGCCCGTCCTCGCCCGCCTGGCGTCCCCACCGGCCGCCTTGATCGGGCGCGCCGTGCCGATGCCGTTTGCGCGCCTGCCTGTCTTGCTGGCTCATAGCGGGGCCACCTCCACGCTGCGCGCGTCCTCCAGCCGCAGGGTCAGGCTGTAGCCGCGCAAGGTGATCTCAATGGGGTCGCCCATGGGGGCGGCCTTGTGCACCTCCAACTCGGTGCGGGGAATGAGGCCCATATCCAGCAGCCGCAGGCGCAGCGGGCCCGTGCCGCCCACCTGGGTGATGATGGCCTGGCGGCCAAGGGGGAGTTGGTCAAGGGTCATGGGGACCTCCGTTGGTGTCAATTCGGAATTAGAAATTAGGAATTCGGAATTAGAAAATTCTGGTGCGTTGGGGATGTAAGCCATCAGTATCGGTGCTGGGGTTGCGGCAGATCCTCGGGTAGTTGCGGAACGCTTTTCATTCCGAATTCCGAATTCCGAATTCCGAATCAGCCTCTTTCATTCCGTCCGCGTGCCTGCAAATCGCCTCGTAGCTGGCCGGGCTCAGGTCGTGCTCCATCTTGCAGGCGTCCTCCAGGGCGGTCTGCTCGTCCACGCCCAACGCCATCAAAAAGCGCGCCAGGCGCTGGTGGCGCTCCAGCATGGCCTGTGCGATGGCCATGCCCGCGGGCAGCAGCGTAATCAGCCCGTCCCTCCCCATGGTGATGTAGCCGTTCTCGCGCAGCAGCTTGGTGGCGTGGCTCACGCTGGCCCGGCTGACGCCCATGGCCGAGGCCACATCCACAGAGCGCACCTGGCCGCGCTCCTGCTGGATCATCAGCATGCGCTCCAGGTAGTTTTCGGCCGATTCGTTCATCTGCAAGGGAGGGCTCCTTTCCTGGGGAAGGCTGGTACAGTTGCAAAGGGACGGCAACATGTTAACACCTTCTAACAAGTGTGGCAAGAGGAAAGAAATAATTTATGAAGGGAAGGAGGAAAGGTTGTACCAACCTTCAAAGTATCAACAAACCTAAGGGAGGTGTCGGAAGGCCAAAGGCTTGACCATCAAGAAACCGCAGTTTCTTGATGGCATGAAGGCTGTGCCAACCTTTCTGTTATCAATGACTAAACATGCAGATATGTGGTTATGATCAGAGTAGACGGCGCCTGATGCGCCAATATATGGCAAGGAGTGTAGCAGCATGCAACTGAACAGATTGACCGATACCTATACCCTGCAAAACGGGCTGCAGATCCCCGTGATCGGCTTTGGCACCTGGCAGGTGGCCGACGGTGAGGAGGCGCGCAAGAGCGTCCTGTCCGCGCTGGAGGCCGGCTACCGCCACATCGACACCGCCCAGGCCTATGAAAATGAGCAGAGCGTGGGGCAGGGCATCCGCGACAGCGGCGTGCCGCGCGAGCAGATCTTCCTCACCAGCAAGCTGCGCAACCCTGTGCGCGGCTACGAGGAGACCTTGGCCGCCTTTGATGAGAGCCTGCGGCTGCTGGGCACCGACTACCTGGACCTCTTCCTGCTGCACTGGCCGCGGCCCCGCGCCTTCCACGACAATTGGGAGCACATGAACGCCGAGAGCTGGCGCGCGATGGAAACCCTGTTTGAACAGAAGAAGCTGCGGGCGCTGGGCATCAGCAACTTCCGCCGCCACCACATTGACGCGCTGCTCAAAACCGCCAAGGTGGCCCCGCAGGTCAACCAGATCCGCCTGGCCCCCGGCGAAACGCAGGACGACACGGTGGACTACAGCCGCGAGAAGGGCATGCTGCTGGAGGCCTACAGCCCGCTGGGCGTCGGTCGCATCTTTGAGGTGCCCCAGATGCAGGAGCTGGCCGAAAAGTACGGCCGCACCATCGCCCAGATCGCCATCCGCTGGAGCCTGCAGCGCGGCTACCTGCCGATGCCCAAGTCCATCACCCCCGAACGCATCCGCGAGAACGCCCGCGTGTTCGACTTTGAGCTGTCCGCGGACGACGTGCAGCGCATCGCCGACATGAAGGGCGTGGTAGGCTACGCCCGCGACCCGGATGACATCCCGTTCTGAAGCAAATTGCGCCATCGGTGCACAGGGTCTTCTTGTCTTTTCACCGATGACTGTGTCGCAGTTCGCTTGACGTAGCGCTGCTACGCCTGCGCTCCTGCTCCTTGTCCTCGGCAAAAATCCTGCGCAGCCTTCTGCGCCCCGCCGACGCAATTTGCTTCTCAGGTTCCTGAATAAACAATAAAGCCCGCCCTCAATCGTGAACTGCGCCCCAGAAGTTGGACAGTGACATCAGGCGGCGGTCAAGGAATGAGTTCGGTATTCAGCCGGGCTCATTCTTTTTTATAATCGGCCTCGGCGACATGAGAGGCGGAGGGCCAAAGCCTGACCATCAAAAAGCCTCAGCTTTTTGATGGAGGAAAGCCCGCTCTCATCGCTGAAAGCGGGCTTTGTTGTGCGCGGACGGTTGTCAGCGCCGGAGGTGATTACTCCTCCACCAGGCTGAAGCTGTCCTTGTCGGCGCCGCAGACGGGGCACTCGAAGTCATCGGGCAGGTCTTCCCACTTGGTGCCGGCAACTACGCCGTTGTCCGGATCGCCCTCGGCTTCGTCGTACACCCAGCCGCACACGTCACATACGTACTTCTTCATGAATGATTGTTCTCCTTTTTGTTGTTTGTATTGGGGTCAGGCCTTCCACAACCCGTGCAGGTTGCACCAGGCATAGGCGGCGACAACCTCGTCGCCCTCCAACAGTGCAAAGGTGGCCTCCGGCGCGCCGGTATGGTCCAGCTCCTTGCGCTGATTGCCCATCTTGGTCTCCAGGGCTACCCAGCCGATGTAGTGTTCCTCCACCATCGGGTGCGCCACGCCGCCCACCTTGACGGTGACAACGTTGCCCTTGCGCTCGATCACGGGGACGTGCTTTTCCTTGGAGGCATCCACGGTGCCGGGCACCAGCTCCTGCATTTCTTCACCGCAGCACACGACCTTGACGCCGCTGTCAACAGCATAGGCAATGATGTTCCCGCAATGTTTACATACGTAAAACTTCATGACAACTCCTCCTTCAATTCCCTTGCCCCCATCATAGAGAAATCCAGTTTGGGTGTCAAGGACAATTTACCCGGCGCCGCTGCCTTTATACAGCCTGCCCGTTGATATATACCTGCCGCACGGTGGTGCTCACCTCAAAGGGGCAGCCGTCGGTCAGCACGATGTCGGCGTCCTTGCCGACCTCCAGGCTGCCCAGGCGGTTTTCCAGGCCCATGTGGCGCGCCGGGTTGATGGTGATGGCCTTGAGGGCCTCAAACTTGTCCATCCCTGCCTTGACGGCCAGGCCGGCGCACAGCGCCAGGTGCTCCTGGGGGATGACGGGCGCATCGGTGATGATGCTCACCTGACAGCCCGCCCTACTCAGCGCCGCCGGGGTGAGCCAGCTTTTGTTGCGCAGCTCAAACTTGCTGGCGTGGGTCAGCGTGGGGCCCACCGCCAGGGGCAGGCCCTCGCGCGCCAGGTCGTCGGCGATCAGGTGCCCCTCGGTCACATGCTCCAGCGTGAGGCGCACGTTGAACTCTTTGGCCACGCGGATGGCGGTGAACAGGTCCTCGGTGGCGTGGGCATGGGCCTTGAGCGGGATCTCCCGCCGCAGCACGGGCAGCATGGCCTCTAACTTCATGTCAAAGGCGGGCAGCTTGCCGGCATCGTCGCCGGCGGCCTCCTTCTTTTGCATGTACTCCCTGGCCTTGAACAGCGTCTCCCTCAGCTTGGCCGCATTGGTCATGCGGCTGGAGATGCCCTTGTCGCGGTAGACGCGCTTGGGGTTCTCGCCAAAGGCGCACTTCATGGCCACATCGGCCTTGACCAGCATGTCATCGGCGCGGTGGCCCACGGTCTTGACGGCGATGAAGGTGCCGCCGATCACGTTGGCGCTGCCCGGGCCGGTGCACACGCAGGTGACGCCCGCGCGCGCCGCCTCAAGCAGCGTGGGCTGCATGGGCTTAAAGCCGTCAATCGCCCGCAGGTGGGGGGTGATCTGGTCGTTGAGCTCGTTGTAATCGGCGCCCTCGTAGCCGATGCCCCAGCCGTCCATGCCCAGGTGGCTGTGGACGTCGATAAAGCCCGGAAAGGCGTACAGGCCGGTGGCGTCCAAGACATCGGCAGCCTTGGCCTTGATGCCCTTGGCGATTTTCTTGATCTTGCCGTTGTCTACCAGAATATCAGCCTCATACGGCTCGGGGTGCACGGCGTCCAGGATGGTGGCATTCTTGATCAGCAGCATGTGTTAACCCTCCAATATAATTTCGCGGTGTTGCTCCGCAGAGTCGTAGATGGCCTGCATCATCTGCGCGGTGATGATGGCGCTGTCGATGTGGCTGGGCAGCTTTTCGCCGGTCTGGATGCAGCGCACAAAGGCATCGATCTCCTCCTGGAACATGTTGCCGGAGGTGAATTCGGGCTTGTAGGTGACCAGCGCGCCGTCCTCAGCGGTGTACAGGGTGAAGCCCTGCCCGTACTGCAGGCGGATGCCCGCCTTGTCGCCCATGAAGTCGATGTACTGCTCCTTCTCGCCGATGTTCTGCGCCCAGGCGCCGTGCACGGTGAGCACCGGGCCCCGGGTGCGGATGAGGGCCGTCACCGAGTCGTCCACATCGTAGGTGCCGCCCGGCGTGCGCGGGCCGGCCCACATATCCACGCAGGTATAGCCCTCGATGTCGCGCCCCAGCTTGGAGAACACCTCGCCCGACACCGTGCGGGGCCTGGGGTCGCCCAGGCAGTACATCACGATATCCAGGTAATGCACGCCCCAGTCGATCAGCGCGCCGCCGCCGGCGATGGCCTTGGTGGTAAAGGCGCCACCCAGCCCCGGGATGCTGCGGTGGGCGCGGAAGCTGACATACACGTGGAATACCTCGCCCAGGCGGCCCTCGTCGATCATCTTCTTGATGCGGCGCACGCTCTCGTTGAAGCGGTTGACCACGCCGATGTTGAGCACCTTGCCGGTCTCCTGCTGGGCGCGCTGCATCTGGAGCGCCTCCTCATACGTGCGGGCGCTGGGCTTTTCGCACAGCACATGCTTGCCCGCGCGCAGCGCCTCGATGCTGATGGGGGCATGCAGGTTGTTGGGCACGCACACGGATACGGCCTCCACCTCCGGGTCGCGCAGGATGTCGCGGTAATCCGTCACCGCCTGGCCGCAGCCGTACTCCTGCACGGCCTTCTCGGCCCGCTGGGGGATGATGTCGCAGAAATACTGGATTTCCGCATCCGGGTTTTTGATATAGGCGGGGATGTGCGCCGCGTTGGCGATGGTGCCGCAGCCGATGATGCCGACTTTCATTATGATGCCTCCCACGAATATTTTTTAACATCGAAAGTATAGCACGGGCGCACAGGGGGTTCAATTGCCCCTGCATGGATGAAAGGAAAGAAACCCGCCCTGAAAAAGATAGACGGAGCAATCAATCGGTAGCGCCGCATATTTTGTGTAAACCTCGATTGAGGTGGCTCCGTAGTACCGGGGCAAAGCTTGCCTTTGCCCCCTTGGCTGCAAACTAACACGGCAGGACCCGAAGGTCAAGGGGGAAAGCGAA
>JAAZBU010000104.1 GCA_012513645.1 Clostridiales bacterium
GTGCCGCCATCCGCATTGATGCCATTGATGGCCGACAGGACGGCAGCCTGGTTGTCCGTCAGCTGCTGATCGGTACTCACATCGCCTGCAAAGGAAACCACCGCGACGCGAACTTTGCCAGGGTCATCGGCTGGCAGCGCAGCGTTCTCCGGGGTGAGGAGGGTGCCGGCAAACTCGGCAGCCGCCGCCTTGGCCGAAGCCAGCCTGGTGCCCCTCATGCTGCCTGACCGGTCAATCACCAGCACGATGTCCGCCGTTTGCTTGACGTCCATGGCCTCCACCCGCAGGGTGACCCCCCAGGTGTTCACGAGGCCGGGTACCGGCGCTGCCTCCTTAAAGAGCATCACCTCGCCCGGCTCTGTCGGATGATCCTCCCCGATGACCGGCCCGACAGCAAAAGCGCCCTGCGGCAGGACGACAAGGGTGACCATCAGCACCAGCAGCAGGCCGGTGAGCAGCCGATTTTTCCACGCGTTTAGAACGATAGAGCGCTTATTCATGTTCTTCTCCTCATTGTGCCGATGTGGCCAGGATAATGCCTCCGATAGATGATAAAACTGATGCGAAATTTGATGACAATAGATAACGTCTCAGCATGTTATCACACTAAGCGAGGCCAGTATGCGCTATGTATTGCGTTTTGTCAATAAATTTTGGAAAATAAATGATTAGTCCGGATAGGGTTTTATCAATCCTGCGGAAATTGTTTACATGCTTATGCTATATGGAACACAAACTTGCATAAAAAACCGCCGGGCTCAGCCCGGCGGAAAGGATGTGAGAACCTGTGAAAATCAGGTAATGGTCAGCGAGGGCGGCGCGTAGGCACGGGTGGCCAGCTCACCGTTCATGATGTATAGGGCCTTGCGGTCATCGCCCAGGATGGTGGCGCGGTCGATGAGGTCGTTAGCGTTGGCTTCCTCCTCGCCCTGCTCCTTGACGAACCAGTCAAGGAACTCCTTGGTGCGGTAGTCCTTTTCCTTGAGCGCCACTTCGTAAATATCATGAATCGAGGCGGTGATGTACTCCTCATGCTCCAGACCGGCCTTGAGGATGTCCAGCACGGACTGGGCCTCCGTGTTGGGCTGCTCGATGGCCTGCAGGTCAACCGTCTCGTTGTTGTGGTGCAGATAATCGTAAATCAGCATCGCGTGATCGCGCTCTTCCATGGCCTGGATGCGATACCAATGGGCAAAACCGGTGAAGCCCTGATCCATCAGCCAGTTGTTGAACTCCAGATACAGGTACGCGGAAAACAGCTCCTTGTTCACCTGGTCATTGAGCATTTTTGCAATGTTCTTCTTCATTATAAATGTACTCCTCCCCTTACTTGCAGGCATGTGCCCTATCAATCCCTATGTTACCCGACTCCGTCCTTAATAAAACCTTATTTCCAATCAAAATTTACTCCAAGTAAAAAGACGGCAGGGTTTTGTCAAATTGGGGCAATTCGGCCTTGACAAGGCTCCCGATGCGTGTTACATTGAGTACGTTGATTAGCACTCAATCGACGAGAGTGCTAACAACAAAGGAAAACGCAAGCGAAACGCTGACAGGAAATGCCCCTTGAGATGGTACGAAAACCATCACAGCGGCCGAACCCGACAGCAAACCATCACGAGAAGGAGGGAGCACATGCAGCTGGACGAGCGCAAAAAGCGCATCCTGCGGGCCATCATAGATGACTATGTGCGCACCGCGTCGCCGGTGGGCTCCCGCACCATCTCGGGCAAGTACATGCTGGGCCTGTCCAGCGCCACCATCCGCAATGAGATGAGCGACCTGACCGAGCTGGGCTACCTGGAGCAGCCCCACGTATCCGCGGGCCGCGTGCCCAACGCCAAGGCGTATCGCCTGTACGTGGACAGCCTGCACGAAGCGGAGCCCCTGCCCGATACCGAGGCCGAGCGCATCCGCCGCGACCTGATGGGCCGCGTGAAACAGCTCAACGATGTGGTCAACGGCATGGCCGAGGCCCTCAGCGAGCTGACGCAGTACCCCTCGGTGGTGATGATGCCCAAGCAGGA
>JAAZBU010000105.1 GCA_012513645.1 Clostridiales bacterium
GCGGCGCCTGGTAGGCGGTGTAGGTCTGCGGCTTTTCAGCGGGCGGCGCTGCCGAGCAGTAGAGGATCAGCCCGCTGGTGCGCTGGGGGTAGTCCAGCGCAAAGCGGATGGCCACCGTGCCGCCCGCCGACGTGCCCAGCACATACACCCGCTCGATGCCCAGGTGGTCCAGCAGCTCCACGTAGGCCGCGGCCTGTTCGGCCGGGGTGCCTTCCCCCATCACATCGCTGCCCGGGTAGCCAAAGCGGGAGGGGGCGATGATGCGGTTGTCCCCCGCCATGTCCTGCACGGTATCCCAGGCCTGGTCATAGCCGCCGAACAGCCCGTGCACCGACAGGATGACCGGGCCATCCGCCCGGCCGCCATCCACATAGCTCATCTCGCCGTAGGACAGCGCGGCCGTCTCGGCCCGGTAGCCGGCCAGCCGCTCCTCCCCCGCGCGCACCGCGGCGGCGCATCGAATGCCCTGAATGATCAGATACAGCGCGATGATGGCCACCAAAGCCAGCAGCACCCGCTGCCATATCGGCCGCCTGCGCTTCACGCTATTGCTCATCAGCCTGCCTCCCTCCGGCGACGGCCGTTATCCCGGCCTGCTGATGGGCACTATATCATGGTTGTGTAAAGTTTTCGTGAAATCACTGCCCGTGCACCGCGTCCCACAGGCGGTGATAGGGCTTCATCAGCGCCGCCGCCGCCAGCGCGCAGGCCGCCGCCATCACCCGGTGCAAAAAGTGCAGCCGCAGCACCCGGGGCGTGCGCAGGGCCACCAGGCCGGTCTGCTGGGCGCGCAGCGTCCAGAAGGTCTTCTCAATCTCCTTGGGCTCCACCAAAATGGCGGGCACCCACTCGGGAAACACGTACACCGGGGCGATCAACTCTTGTAAGAGGAAGAAGATGGCCGCCAGGTTGAGCGCGTACAGCAGCGCGATCAGCAGCCCCTTGCCGATAAACTCCGGCAGCATGCGGTTGGCATAGCGCGTCTGCAGGCGCAGGCGGCTGCCCTCCACCAATCGCCGGGCGTAGCGGCCGGTCAGCTTGAGGGTGAGCGCCACCAGCAGCAGCCCGCCCACGCACAGCAGCAGCCGCAGCGGCAGCCGCGCGCGGTAGATCTCCTTGGGCAGGCTGTCAAAGGTGCCGCCCGGCCGCCACTGGCTGATGCCCTGGCTGAGGGCGGCGTAGGCCCCGGCGCCGGGCAGCGGCTGCATGGCCACCGTCAGCATGGTGGTCTGTATGTTGGCCTTGTCCAGCGCCTTCAGGGGCACCTGCGCCCAGGTGGCATCCTGATCGCCCACGCCGCGATGGCGGCGGGTGATGCCCACGATGGTAAAGGCATGTTCGCCGATCATCAGCTTGCGGCCCACCGGGTCGCCAATGCGGTAGAGGTCCAGCGCCAGCTTTTCATCCAGCACGGCGACGTGCGCTCCGGCCTCTATTTCTTCTATATAGATGTGCCGCCCGGCGGTCAGCACCGGCGCGGGGTAGAGCACGCCGCCCCCCACGCCGCGGAGCAGCCCGGCGGCGCTGCCGCCCGCCCCGTCGGTAAAGGCGGTGCCGGGCGTGTAGGCCGTCAGCCCCCACGCCCCCACGGCGGTGCTCATCTCCTCCATCTTGCCCGTCAGGGATTTGAGCAGCTCGCCCAGCGGGGTCAGCTTGGGCTCCTTGGCCTGCTCCTCCTGCTGCTGGGCTGGCTCCTCCGCCCCGGTGCCCTCCTTGGGCTGCTCAATCTGGGTGTCCTTGGCCTCCACTTTGGGGGACAGGATGCTGTACTCATACACCCGGGCCTCCCGCCCGGCCTGCACCCAGGTGAGCGCCATCACGGCGGCCAGCAGCACCAGCAGGGCCGCGCGTTTAATCGACATATTCCATCACCGCCTGGCCGTCGGACAGCGTCCTGTCCTCCCGGTCCGCGATTTCCACATAGCTCAGGTCGTCCTCCAGCGAGACTAACTTGGCCGAGGTCTCCAGCACCGTCACGTCCTGCTTTTTTACGGTGTAGGTGGTGTTGCTCAGCATGCCGCCCCATGTCTGCTGCACAACGAATACGTAGTGCTTGTTATCCCCGCCGCTGCGCAGCGCGCTGGCCGGGATCAGCGTGGTGGTGCGCTGGGAGCGGTAGGTGATGGTCAGGTTCTGCGGCTGGGCCATCAGCTTGCTCAGGCCGCCCAGGGCGGACAGCGTCTCCTGGTCCAGCTCGATCAGGGCGTACTTCTTGCCGTCGGCGGCCACCTGGATGTCGGTGATGCTCAGCTCCCGGTCGCTGCCCTCCATCAGGGCCTTCATGCCTTTGCTGATGGGCTTTTTGATGTCGGTGATGTCGCAGCGGAATACCGGCGCCTCCCCGGGCAGGCTGAGGGTGTAGGCCGGCTTGCTGCCGTCGTACTTGTCCCCCGTCTTGAGGGTGAACTCCGTCAGCCAGCC
>JAAZBU010000106.1 GCA_012513645.1 Clostridiales bacterium
CCCTGCGTGCTGTCGCGGTGGGTGACGGTGGCCACGATGTGGCCAAATTGCGCGTAGCGCGCCAGCTGGGGCAGCTGGTAATGGATGTCGGGCGACTTCCACCCGCTGCCCTGCACGAACACAATCAGCGGGCGGCGGGGCAGGGGCTCGCCCTCCACGGCCCAGGGCATCAGCAGCGTGAGCTTGAGCTCCTGCCCGGTGGCGGTGGAGTACACCACGTCCGGCACCACGCCGGCCTGACCACGCAGCGACGGGTTGTTGGGGATGCTGATGATCTCAGGATACTGCATGGCTGTACCTCTTTCTACTCTTCCTGTCCGGGCACCGGGGTCCACAGCAGGCGCTTCCACTCCCTGCCCGTCGGCGTGGCGGCCAGGCCGCCCTGGGCGGTCTCGCGCAGCGCGGGGGACAGGCTCAGGCCGATCTGGTACATGGCCTCGATCACCTCGTCGGGCGGCACCAGGCTTTGGATGCCGGCCAGCGCCATATGCGCGGCGGTCACCGCGATGGCGGCCCCGCCGGCGTTGCGCTTGATGCAGGGCACCTCCACCAGCCCGGCCAGGGGGTCGCACACCAGGCCCAGCAGGTTTTTGAGCGCAATGGCGGCGGCCTGGGCAGCCTGCTCCGGGGTGCCGCCGGCCAGCTCGGTGAGGGCGGCGGCGGCCATGGCTGCGGCCGAGCCGATCTCGGCCTGGCATCCGCCCTGGGCGCCCGATACAAAGGCGTTGTTGGCAATCACATAGCCCACCGCCCCCGCGGCAAACAGCGCGTGGGTCATCTCGTCGTCTGTTTTGCCCAGCTGCTCCTGGGCGGCCAGCAGCACGCCGGGCAACACGCCGCAGCTGCCCGCCGTGGGCGAAGCACACACCACGCCCATGGCGGCGTTGACCTCGTTGACCGATACGGCGTAGTGCGCCGCCCGCAGCGACAGGCTGTCGCCCAGGGCGGGGCCGGCCTGTATATAGGCGTCCAGCAGCCGGGCATCGCCCCCCGTCATGCCCGAGTGGGAGGTCACGCCCTCCAGCCCGCGGCGGGCCGACTGCTTCATCACCTGGTACTGCACGGCCATGCGGGCGGTGATGGCGTCCGGGTCCTGCCCATGCTCCTCTATTTCCTGGGCGATCATGACATCGCCCAGCGAAAGGCCCCGTTCCCGGGCCTGCTCCACCAGGTCCTTCATATTCTTAAACAATGCGCTGCTCCTATGGGTTGAGGGTGACGATTTTGTAGACATTGGGCTGGGCCTCCATCTGGCCCACGACCTCGGGCTCCACCTTCTCATCGGTTTCGATGACCATCAGGGCGGTCTTGCCCCGGTCGCTGCGGGAGACCTCCATGTGGTTGATGTTGACCTGCGCGCGGGCCAGCTGCTGGGTGATGGCGGCGATGGTGCCGTAGGCATCCCGGTGGAAGATCAGCAGCGCAGGCCAGTCGCCGCTGAGCTTGAGGCTGAAGCCGTCCACCTCGGTGATCTGCACCAGCCCGCCGCCCAAAGATACGCCCGTGGCGCGAAAGCTGCCCCGCGCGTCCGTCAGCTCGATGGTGAGCGTGTTGGGGTGGGCGGGAATGGCCTCCTCGGCCACAAACTCCACCACGATATCCTGCGCGCGGGCCAGCTCGATGGCGTCCGGGATGCGCGGGTCATCCATGGGCAGGCCCAGCAGCCCGGCCACGGCGGCCACATCGGTGGCGTGTCCGCGGTAGGTCTTGGCAAAGGAGCCATAGAAGTGCAGCACCGCACGGCTGGGCGTGCGGCCAAACAGCGCGCGGGCCAGCTGGCCGATGCGCACCGCGCCCGCCGTGTGCGAGCTGGAGGGCCCGATCATCACCGGGCCGATGATGTCAAATACAGAGCGGTATCTCATGACAGGCCCTGCTCCAGCTGCAGCAAGGTGGTCTTCTTGTCCGTGCCGCCGCCGTAGCCGCGCAGGCTGCCATCGGCGCCGATCACCCGGTGGCAGGGGATGATGATGCTGATGGGGTTGTGGTGGTTGGCCCCGCCCACCGCGCGCACGGCGCGGGGCGCGCCGATCTGGGCCGCGATGTCGCGGTAGCTGCGCGTCTGCCCGTAGGGGATGGTGAGCAGTGCCTGCCATACCTTCTGGCGGAAGGGCGTACCCTCGGGCCGCAGCGGCAGGTCGAACACTTGGCGGGTGCCGGCAAAGTACTCCTCCAACTGTTGGGCCGTTTGGGCCAGCAGGGGCGTCTGCCCGGCCCGGCAGCCCGCGGGGATGTCACAGCCGAAGATCAGCTGCGTCAGCGCGCCGCCGCCGTCCACGGCCAGCAGGTCGCCCAGGGGGGTGTTGATGCACATGCATACATCCATACGCCATGCCCTCATTTCTGTTCAATCATGGGGCGATTATACCCCAACAGGCATGAAGAAACAACTTATAAACACTGCCCCTGCCTTGACAGGCCGCATGCGCTGGTGCTATATTCTAACGCATCACACACCGGAAAGGGCAGCGCCATGACAGCACAGCAGATCCGGAAGGCAGGGGCCTATTACTTTTACTTTAGCAGCGCCGAGGTAAAGGTGATTTGTGTTGCGCCACTGGGCTGAAAGGCCCACCCCCATCAGGAAAGCGACTGCCGCACAGAACACCCTCTGTGCGGCATCTTTGTTAAAGGAGAAAGCGTATGATAGCGGTACTCAAACCCGGCACCACAGATCAGCAGCGGGACAGCCTGTGCGAATGGTTCAAGGGCATGGGCCTGCAGGTGCACGTATCCCAGGGGGAGTTTCACACCATCATCGGCCTGCTGGGCGACACCAGCAAGGTGGACATCAACCTGTTGGAGAGCCTGTCCATCATCGAGTCGGTCAAGCGCATCACCGAGCCGTTTAAGAATGCCAACCGCAAGTTCCACACCGACGACTCGGTGATTGACGTGGGCGGCTTCAAGTTTGGCGGCGGGCACTTCCAGGTGATCGCGGGGCCCTGCTCGGTGGAATCGGAGGAGCAGATTGTGGGCGTGGCCAAGCGCGTCAAGGCAGCCGGGGCCAACTTTCTGCGCGGCGGCGCCTTCAAGCCGCGCACCTCGCCCTACGACTTCCAGGGGCTGCACGCCGATGGACTCAAGCTGCTCAGCCTGGCCAAGCAGCAGACCGGGCAGCCCATCGTGACCGAGATCATGAACATCAACGATCTGCCGCTGTTTGAGGATGCGGATGTCATCCAGGTGGGCGCGCGCAACATGCAAAACTTTGACCTGCTGCGCGAGCTGGGCCGCACCGACAAGGTGATCCTCATCAAGCGCGGCCTGGCCAACACCTTAAAGGAATTGCTGATGAGCGCCGAGTACGTCATGGCCGGCGGCAACGAGCGCATCATTTTGTGCGAGCGGGGCATCCGCACCTTTGAGACCTACACCCGCAACACTTTGGACCTGTCCGCCATCCCCATGCTGCGCGAGCTGACGCACCTGCCCGTGGTGGCCGATCCCAGCCACGGCACCGGCAAGGCCCGCCTGGTGGAGCCCATGGCGCTGGCCGCCGCCGCCGCAGGGGCCGACGGCCTGATGATCGAGGTGCACCCCGAGCCCGAGCGCGCCCTGTCTGACGGCGCCCAGTCGCTCACGCCCGATCAGTTTGACCGGCTGATGGCCAAGGTGCACAAAATCCGGGAGGCCATACAGGCATGAAGGTAGGCATTGTGGGCCTGGGGTTGATCGGCGGCTCCCTGGCCAAGGCCTACCGGCAGGCGGGCGGCTGGCAGGTGCTGGCGGCGGATACCGACCGCTCGGTGCTGCAGTTCGCGCAGGTGGACGGCGTGGTGGATGGGGAGCTGACGCGGGACAACGCCGCCCAGTGCGACCTGCTGCTGATCGCCGTGTACCCCCAGGCGGCCATCCGCTGGCTGGAGGACATGGCGCCCCACCTGAAGCCCGACAACCTGGTGATCGACTGCTGCGGCACCAAGCGCGCGGTGTGCGAGGCCGGCTTTCGCCTGGCCGAGCAATACGGCTTTACCTACGCGGGCGGCCACCCCATGGCGGGCACCCAGTTCTCGGGCTATGCCCACAGCCGGGCCGACCTGTTCCGCGGCGCGCCCATGGTGGTGGTGCCCCGCCGGTTTGACGACATCCAGCTGCTGATCCGCATTCAGGAGGCGATGAAGCCCGCGGGCTTCCGCGGCATCAGCGTATCGACCGCCGAGGAGCACGACCGCGTGATCGCCTTTACCTCCCAGCTGGCCCACGTGGTGAGCAACGCCTTCATCAAGAGCCCGACTGCCGGCAGCCACCGGGGCGTGTCCGCCGGCTCCTACCGCGACCTGACGCGCGTGGCCTGGCTCAACCCGGATATGTGGACGCCCCTGTTTCTGGAGAATGCCGGCCATTTGACGCAGGAGATTGACTGGCTGCTTAAAGAGCTGGGCCGCTACCGGCAGGCCATTGCCCAGGGCGATGCCGACGGGCTGCGCGCCCTGCTGGACGAGGGCCGCCGCTGCAAGGAAGAGATCGACGGGGTGAACCAATGAGCGAAGTGATCATCCAGGTGGGCGCCTTTGCCCGCGCCGCGCAGCTGATGGGCCGCCCGCGCCGGGTGGCCGTCATCACCGATGACAACGTGGCCGCCCACTACCTGGGCCCGATGATGCGGGCGCTCAAGGGGGCGGGGCACGAGGCCGTCAGCCTGTCGCTGGCGCCCGGCGAAAACTCCAAGTCGCTTGACAGCTACGGCCGCATACTGGGCTTTCTGGCCGACAGCGGCCTCACCCGCACCGATACGGTGCTGGCGCTGGGCGGCGGCATGGTGGGCGATGTGGCCGGCTTTGCCGCGGCCACATATCAGCGCGGGGTGGACCTGGTGCAGGTGCCCACCAGCCTGTTGGCCTGCGTGGATTCCTCCGTGGGCGGCAAGACCGCCATCGACCTGCCCCAGGGCAAAAACCTGGCCGGCGCCTTCTGGCCGGCCCGGCTCACGCTGATCGACCCCCTGCTGCTGCGCACCTTGCCCTATGACCACTACCGTGACGGGCTGGCCGAGGTGGTCAAGTACGCCGCCATCCGCGACAGGGCGCTGTTTGACCTGCTGCCCTATGAGGAAGTGGAGGAGGAGGGCATCATCCGCTGCTGCGTGGACATCAAGCGCGCCATCGTGGCGCGGGATGCGCATGACCACGGCGAGCGCCAGCTGCTCAACTTCGGCCACACCGTGGGCCACGCGCTGGAGCGGTTGAGCGGGTACGAGCTGTCCCACGGGCAGGGCGTGGCCGTCGGCATGGCGGTAATGGCGCGGGCCAGCGAGCGCCTGGGCCTGTGCGCCCCGGGCGAGGCCGGGCTGCTGATCGGCATGATGCACACATTGAGCCTGCCCACCGACTGCCCCTACGGGCCGCGGGAGATATTTGACGCCATGCAGGCCGACAAGAAGCGCGGCGGGCAGCACATCACGCTGGTCATGATGCACGCCCTCGGCGACTGCCGCCTGCACCCCATGCCCATGCAGGAGGCCCTGGCCGTGGTGGAAGCGGGGTGCGCGCCGTGATGGCCACGGTGTATCCGGCGCCGGCCGCGGGCAGCGTGCCGGCCATCGCCTCCAAGTCCCAGGCCCACCGGCTGCTGATTGCCGCCGCGCTGGCCGATGCGCCCACGCGGGTGGCCTGTGCCGATGTGTCCGAGGACATTGAGGCCACCGCCCGCTGCCTGAATGCCCTGTGCGCCGACATCACCTACAGCGGCGGGGCGTATGCCGTCAGCCCGCGGGCAGCCTCTACCGGCGCGGTGCTGGACTGCGGGGAGAGCGGCTCTACCTGGCGCTTCCTGCTGCCGGTGGCCGCGGCGTTGGGGGCGCGGGCCACATTTTTGCTGCGCGGGCGGCTGCCCCAGCGGCCTATGGACACCCTGTACCGGGCGCTGGAGGCGCAAGGGGTCGTCATCACCGGCAAGGGCAGCGAGCGGGTGACGGTGGAAGGCCGCCTGATGGGCGGCATGACGGACATCGCGGGGGATGTGTCCAGCCAGTTCATCAGCGGGCTGCTGCTGGCAGCACCCCTGACCGGGCAGGATTGCGACATTCGCCTCACCACGAAGTTGGGTTCTGCCGCCTATGTGGACATCACTTTGCAGGCCCTGGCCCGCTTTGGCATACGGGCGGAGAAGCTGCCGGGCGCCCTGCATGTGCCCGGCGGGCAGCATTACCGCTCGCCCGGCAGCGTGGCCGCGGAGGGGGATTGGTCCAATGCCGCCTTCTGGCTGTGCCTGGGGGCGGTGGCCGGCGGGCCGATCACCTGCACGGGGCTGGATACGGAGTCCCCCCAGGGGGACCGCGCGGTGTTGGATATGCTGCGCGCCTTCGGAGCGCGGGTGAGCGTATCGGGCGATGCCGTCACCGTGTCAGGCGGCGGGCTGCATGCCGCCCAGATTGACATTGACGCCACGCCCGACCTGGCGCCCGCGCTGGCGCTGCTGGGTCTGGCAGCCAAGGGGGAGACGCGGTTGACCCGCATTGCCCGCCTGCGCCTCAAGGAGAGCGACCGCGCGCAGACCATCACCGATGCCCTGCGGGCAATGGGCGCGCAGGCCGAGATTGGCGGGGATTGCCTGATCATCCGTGGCGGCAAATCCCTGCCCGGCGGCACCTGTGACGCCGCGGGCGACCACCGCATCGCCATGATGGCGGCCTGCGCCGCCAGCCTGTGCGAGGGGCCGGTGATCATCCGGGGCGCCCGGGCGGTGGACAAGTCCTACCCCCGCTTTTTTGACGACCTGCGCGCCCTGGGGCCGCGGGTGGAGGAGGAATAGCATGGCATCAACCTTTGGCACCAATGTGCGCGTCAGCATCTTCGGCCAGTCCCACGCGCCGGCGGTGGGCGTGGTGGTGGACGGCCTGCCCGCGGGCTTTGCGCCCGACTGGGACGGCCTGCGCGCCTTCATGCGCCGCCGCGCGCCCGGGCAGACGCTGCTCAGCACCCAGCGCACCGAGGCCGATCTGTTTGAGGTGCTGTCGGGCATCAGCGAGGGCAAGCTGTGCGGCGCGCCGCTGTGCATGGTGATCAAAAATACCGACACCCGCGGGCAGGATTATGCCGGCCTCAAAAACACCCCCCGCCCTGGCCACGCCGACTGGCCCGCCCAGGTGAAGTACCGCGGCCATCAGGATGCGGCGGGTGGCGGGCACTTTTCCGGCCGGCTGACAGCGCCGCTGTGCCTGGCCGGCGGGCTGATCATCCAGCTGCTGGCGCAGCAGGGCATCCGCGTAGGCGCGCACATCGCCCGCATTGCCGATGTGGAGGACACGCCCTTTGACCCCATGGCCCCCCAGCTGGATGACCTTCAGGATGGCTACCTGCGCGTGCTGGACGCCAGGACGGGCGAGCGCATGGCTGCTGCCATTGATGCGGCGCGCCTGGCGCTGGACTCGGTGGGCGGCGTGGTGGAGTGCGCGGTCACCGGCCTGCCGGTGGGCGTGGGCCAGCCCATGTTTGACGGCCTGGAAAACCGCATCGCCCAGGCGATCTTCGCCATCCCGGCGGTGCGGGGCATCGCCTTTGGCAGCGGCTTTGGCGCGGCCGGGCTGCGCGGCAGCCAGCACAACGACGAGTATGCACTAGATGACGCCGGCCGGGTGACCACCCGCACCAACCGCCACGGTGGCGTGCTGGGCGGGCTGTCCACCGGCATGCCGCTGCTGTTTAACGCGGCGTTTAAGCCCACGGCCTCCATCTTCAAGCCGCAGCGCACGGTGGATCTGGCCCGCGGGCAGGAGGCCGAGCTGGCGCTCAAGGGGCGCCACGACCCCTGCATCGTGCCCCGCGCCGTGCCGGTGGTGGAGGCTGTGACCGCCCTGGCCGTGTACGACCTGTATCTCGATTATGTAAAGGAGCAAGCGTATGGAATTGAGTGATTACCGCCAGCAGATCGACCGCATCGATGAGGAGCTGGTCCGGCTGTTTGAGCAGCGCATGGAGGTGGCGCAGGACATCGCCGCCCTGAAGGCCGAAAAACACCTGCCCGTGCACGACCCCGCTCGCGAGCGGGAGAAGCTGCTTGAGGTAGGCGGCCGGGTGCCGCCTGAGCTGCGCGGCTATACCGAGCGGCTGTACACCATGCTGTTTGAGCTGAGCCGCGCGCGCCAGCGCGAGGGGCAGCCGGGGGTGGAGGGGCAGGCGCTGCGCGAGCGCATCACCCGCGCGCTGCGCGATACGCCGCCGCTGTTTCCCGAGCGGCCCATGGTGGCCGTGCAGGGGGTGGAGGGCTCCAACTCGCAAAGCGCCTGCGAAAAGCTGTTTCAATCCCCCAACATCCTGTTTTTCAACTCCTTTGAGGGGGTGTGCCGCGCCATCCAGCAGGGGCTGTGCCGCTACGGCGTGCTGCCGCTGGAAAACAGCACCGCGGGCTCGGTTAACCGCATCTACGATTTGATGATGGCCTACGATTTCTCCATCGTGCGCAGCACGCGGCTGAAGATCGACCACTGCCTGCTGGCCAACGAGGGCGTGCAGATAAGCGACATCCGGGAGGTCATCTCCCACGAGCAGGCCATCGCCCAGTGCGAGGATTTTTTAAAGTCCCTGGGCGATATCAAGGTGACCCGCTGCGAAAACACCGCCATGGCCGCCAAGGCCGTGTGGGAGAGCGGCCGCCACGACCTGGCCGCCCTCAGCTCTTTGGGCTGCGCCGAGCTGTATGGCCTCAGCTGCCTCAAGAGCTCCGTGCAGGACAGCGGCAGCAACTTCACCCGCTTCATCTGCATCGGCCGCGACCTGGAGATCTACCCCGGCGCGGACAAGACCAGCGTGATGATGGTGCTGCCTCACAGGCCGGGCGCGCTGTACCACGCGCTGGGGCGCTTCTACGCGCTGGGCATCAACCTCATCAAGTTAGAGAGCCGACCCTTGCCCAACAGCGACTTTGAGTTCATGTTTTACTTCGATCTGGAGACATCGGTATATTCCGATGAGTTCATGCAGATATTCAGCGACATCGCGGGCATGGCCACGCAGTTTCGCTACCTGGGCAGCTATTCGGAGGTCGTCTGATGATGCGCTACGGCATCATCGGGGAGAAGTTAGGGCACAGCTTTTCGCCCCGCATCCACGCCATGATCGGGGCCTATCCCTACGACCTGGTCGAGCTGGCGCCGGGCGATGTGCCTGCCTTTATGCAGGGCAACGACCTGGCCGGCTTTAACGTCACCATCCCTTACAAGCAGGCGGTGATGCCGTTCCTGGCCGGGCTGTCCCGGGTGGCGCAGGCCATCGGCAGCGTCAACACGGTGATCCGCCGGGCGGACGGCAGCCTGTGGGGCGACAATACGGACGCCTGGGGCTTTGCCCGGCTGCTGGGGGATACCGCAGCCCTGCGCGGCAAGAAGGCGCTGGTGCTGGGCAGCGGCGGCTCGTCCAAAACGGTGCAGGCCGTGCTGCAGGAGGCGGGCATTCCCTTTGTTGTCATCTCCCGGGAGGGGGCTGACAACTATGGCAATGTGGGCCGCCACCGGGATGCCGCCCTGGTCGTCAACACCACGCCGGTGGGCATGTACCCAAAGGCCGGGCACAGCCCACTGCCTCTGGCGGGCTTTCCCCAGTGCCGTCTGGTGATCGATCTGATCTACAACCCACACCGCACCGCGCTTTTGCAGGAGGCGGAGGCCCTGGGCATGGAGGCCCGGGACGGCCTGCTCATGCTGGCCGCCCAGGCCGAGCGCGCGGCCCAGCTGTGGGGGCTGACGCCCGAGGGGGCCGATCGCAGCGGCGAAATCGATGACCTACTGCGCCGCCTCACGCAGAACATCGCCCTCATCGGCATGCCCGGCTGCGGCAAGTCCGCCGTGGGGCAGGCGCTCAGCGGGCTGACCGGCCGGCCGCTCTATGACATTGACGAGATGATCACCCGGGAGATCGGCATGCCCATCCCCGCCTACTTTGAGCGCCATGGCGAGGAACCCTTCCGCGCCGTGGAGACGGCCATGCTGGCCCGCGCGGCCACCCAGTCGGGCGTCATCATCGCCACGGGCGGCGGCATCGTGACCCGGCCGGAAAACCTGCCCCTGCTGCGGCAAAACAGCCGCGTCCTGTGGCTGCGGCGCGACCTGGGGCATCTGGATGTCACCCTGCGGCCCATCACCCAGGGGCGCGGGGTGGAGGCGCTGTGGCGGGAGCGCGCGCCGCTGTACGAGCAATGGAGCGAGCGGGCCTACGACAACAACAGCCCGGCGCAGGCGGCGCGGGCCATACAGGAGGATTTGCTGTGAGGCTGCTCATCATCAACGGCCCCAACCTCAACATGCTGGGCGTCCGCGAGCCCGATATCTACGGCCGCCAGACGCTGGCCGACCTGGAGGCCCTGGTGCGCGAACACTGCGGGCCGCTGGGCGTCACGCCCGCGTTTTTCCAGTCAAACCATGAGGGGGCGCTGGTGGATATCATCCAGCAGGCGTATGGGCAGCAGGATGGCCTGATCATCAACCCGGCCGCCTATACCCACACCAGCGTGGCGATATTGGATGCCCTCAAGGCCGTGGGCCTGCCCGCGGTGGAGGTGCACCTGTCCGACCCCACGGCGCGCGAGCCCTTCCGCCACCACAGCCACATCACCCCGGCCTGCATCGCCGCCATCCGGGGCAAGGGCTTTGCGGGGTATCTGGATGCGGTGGATCTGTTAGTGCGGCATATCCGCGGGCAGGCATAATCATCCCCGACAGCGCCATTTGAATGCATGAAATGGCGCTCATGCCTCGTTTTATGGGTAGAATCTAAATGATTCAACCCGATCGAAAAGAGGTTATGAGCGATGAAGAAAATCCTTTCCCTGCTGTTTGCGGCCGTGCTGCTGGTGGGCCTGCTGCCCGCCATGCCGGCCATGGCCGCGGAGATCAGCGCCACCCAGACCGATCAAGAGGTGACCTACACCACCGACTTCCCCGAGCAGCCGGTATTGACGCTGACCAACCTGAGCGCCTACGACGTGGCGGTCACGGTGGAGGTGTATGACGAGGTGGCCCGCGGCAACGTGCAGACGCTGCACTTTACCTTGCTTGCGGGCGACGCGCCGCTGGTGGTCAACGGCTATGTGTACAAAAACCTCACGCACAACGGGCAGGTCAACACCTACCGCTACCGCATCACCACCCCGGGCGGCTTCAAGGCTACCCTGTACTTCGCCCAGACCATGCACGTGCACCCCGAGACCAAGGCCATTTACTACACCCAGGTGCACAACGGCTATTACCCGCGCAACACGGTCAGCTCATTCGGCCCGCAGTTCCGCGTGATCGACCCCAAACTGACCAAGCAGTGGTATATGTTCACCCCCATCGACTTAAGCCAGCAGGGCCGGCAGGTCTTTACGCTGGTGGCCAGCAACATGTATGAGGTGGGTGAGGTGTATGTGGACGTATACGGCGACATGGTGAGCGTCACCTACCGCTACTTCTACGACGGCGAGACCGACAAGGTGAAGCGCGTGGACGAATTTCTGCACTTCTTCCCCGACTTCAACGCCGTCACCGATGTGGAGCCGGGCAACATCAAGAGCCCCTTCGCCTTCGGGCAGCCCTTCAGCATCTCGGGCCAGCTGGGCGGCGATACCAATGTGCTGATGTTCGTGCGCAACCGCCTGAGCTACTACCGCTACCCCATGCCCACGGTGCAGTTCGCCCGCAACTACCCCAAGAGCGATGCCCGCATGGACGAGCGCGGCCGCATGCTGGGCATGATGGACCCGGTGCCCGGCCTCGACCTGGCCAACGACCACAACTACGCGAACTGATTCAAACGGACGATAATCTCAACCGGGGCGGCCTACAGCGCCGCCCCGGTGTTTTTGTATCTTTTGGTGTCTTTTGCTTTACAGCAAATGGACCGGGTGATATCTTAACAGAGTAAATACATATCATGTGAACGGAGGACAAGCCATGAAACCCATCCATGCCCCCAAGGCCCCCGCCGCGCTGGGCCCCTATTCCGCCGCCATGAGCGCCCACAAGCTCATCTTCTGCTCGGGCCAGACGCCCATCGACCCTGTCACCGGCAACCTGGTGGAGGGCGGCGTGCAGGCGCAGACCGAGCGCTGCATCCTCAACCTGCAGGCCGTGCTGGAGGCAGCCGGCTCCTCGCTGGACCGTGTGGTCAAGACCACCTGCTTTTTGACGGACATGGCCGACTTCGCCGCCTTCAACGAAGTGTACGGCAAGTACTTTACCGGCAAGCCCGCCCGCTCCACCGTGGCCGTCAAAGCCCTGCCCAAGGCCGCGCTGGTGGAAATCGAGTGCATCGCCGACGGGGAGTAATTAAGGAATACTAAACTCAAACCTTAACGCTTCAATGGGACTTGTCTTTTTCCGCCTGCGCATTGTCTCTTTCGGTCAGCGTAGCGCCGCTACGCCTTCCTCATTCGACTTCACGCAGACGAAAAAAACCTGCGTCCATCCTTGCGTTAACGTTTTCGTTTAGTATAATACACACCGCACAACAAACGCGCCGGACATTGCGTCTGGCGCGTTTTGTGATGCATCGCCCGGTCAGGCGTCCGCCGGCAGGGGCTTGGCCCCCCTGGGCGCCTGTGCCCATTGGGACAGCAGGATGGCCAGGAACATCAGCGCGCAGCCGATGGCCTCGCGGGTGCTCAGCCGCTCGCCCAGCAGCAGCATGCCGGCCAGCAGGGCGAACACGGCCTCCAGGCTCATGATCAGGGCGGCCACCGTGGGCAGCGTGCGGCGCTGGCCCAGGATCTGCAAGGTGTAGCCCACGCCGCTTGACATCACGCCCGCGTAGAGGATGGGCGCCCACGCGCGCAGGATGTCGTCCATCTGCGGCCGCTCAAACACCAGAGCGGGCACGGCGCTGAGCACGCCCACCACCAGAAACTGCAGGCAGCTCAGCTGAACGCCCGGCACCCGGGGGGAGAAGTGATCCACCAGCATGATATGCACGGTGAATACCACCGCGCAGGCGATCAGCATGAGGTCGGACGGGGCGATCACAAAGCCCTGCTGCACGCTGAGCAGATACAGGCCCACCCCGGCAATCGCGATGCATGCCCACAGCAGCAGCGGCGGGCGCTTGCCCAGCACGATGCCGGCCACCGGCACAAACAAAATATACAGCGTGGTGAGGAAGCCGGCCTTGCCGGCGCCCGTATCCTGCATGGCATACTGCTGCAGGTTGACGGCGACTGTGACCACCAGGCCGCAAAGCAGCCCGCCCCATAGCAGGGCCTTTTTGGTCTGCGGGTTTAGCTTGGGGTCGCGGCCGGCACGGCGCGCGCGGGTGTTTTGCAGCCAGATGATGGGCATCAGTGATATCGCCCCCAGCAGCGAGCGCGTGGCTTGGAAGGTAAAGGGGCCCACATGGTCCATGCCCACGCTCTGCGCGACAAAGGAGCAGCCCCAGACCAGGGCTGCCAGCAGAAGCAGTAGGTTGCCCGTCAGGTGGCCCTGCTGTTTCACGGCAGCACCTGCTCCAGCGCCTGGTAGAGGGATTCCAGCTCCTGCGCGCTGCGGTAGGTGAGGGTGAGCTTGCCGTGCTTGAGGTCGCCCGTGATCTGGGCGCGCACGCCGGTGGCGCGCTGCAGGCGCTCGGCAAAGTCGCGCAGCTCGGGCGCGGGCATCGCGGGGACGGGATGGGGGGTGACCTCGGGCTTGCGGCACAGGGCTTCCAGCGCGCGCACGCTCAGCCCCTGGTTGACGGCCTGGCGGGCCAGCATCTCCTGCCGGGCGGCGCCCTTTACGCCGGCCAGCACGCGGGCATGGCCCTCGCTGAGGTCGTTTGCGCGCACCAGCTCCTGCACGGCAGGGGGCAAGGTGAGCAGGCGCAGCAGGTTGGCCACCGCCGGGCGGGATTTGCCCAGCTGGCGCGCCGCCTCCTCCTGGGTCAGGCCGCCCAGGTCCATCAGCCGGCGGATGGCGGCCGCCGACTCCATGGGGTTGAGGTCCTCCCGCTGCAGGTTTTCCACCAGCGCGGCCAGCATGACCTCCTCCGGGCTGAACTGCTTTTCGATGGCGGGTACCGCCCGCAGGCCGGCCAGGCGCGCCGCGCGGTAGCGCCGCTCGCCCGCCACGATGCGGTAGCGGCCCATCTCCTCGGTGACCAAAATGGGCTGCAACAGCCCCACCTCGCGGATGCTGTCGGCCAGCTGCTGCAGGCCTTCCTGCTCAAATTCCTTGCGCGGCTGGTCGGGGTTGAGCTCGATGCGGTCTACATCGATCTCCTGCACGGCGCCCTGCCAGTCAGCCTGGGGGAGCAGTGCGTCCAGGCCGCGGCCCAGGGCGTTCTTTTTCATGCGGATTCCTCTTTATAATGATAGTAGATACTAATTGCGGCGCTGCAGCTCCAGCGCCAGGGCGCGGTAGGCCTCGGCCCCCGCGCTCTTGGGGTCGTAGCTACTGATGGGCAGGCCGTGACTGGGGGCCTCGCCCAGGCGCACATTGCGGGGGATGAGGGTGGAGAATACCTTGCCCTTGAAGTGCTTCTTCACCTGGGCCGCCACCTGCAGAGACAGGTTGGTGCGCCCGTCGTACATGGTGAGCACCACGCCCTCCAGCCGCAGATCGCGGTTGACCGAGCGCTGCAGTCGGGCGATGGTGTTCATCAGCGCGGTCACGCCCTCCAGGGCATAGTACTCGGTCTGAATGGGCACCAGCGCGCTGTCGGCCGCAGTCAATGCGTTGAGGGTAAGCAGCCCCAGCGACGGCGGGCAGTCGATCAGCACATAGTCAAACCCGCTCAACTTGCCGGCCAGGGCGTTCTTCAACTGGTACTCGCGGTTTTCCACCTGCACCAGCTCCACCTCGGCGGCAGCCAGGCGGATGTCGCTGGGCAGCATGCTCAGCCCGGGCACGCGGGTGGGGGTCAATACCCGGTCAAAGGGCTGGGTGCCCGACAGCAGCTCGTACACCGTGGCCTGGCTGGGCTTGAGCCCGGCGCCGCTGGTGGCGTTGCCCTGGGGGTCCAGATCGATCAGCAGCACGCGGCGGCCGCCCTCGGCCAGGCAGGCGGCCAGGTTAACGGCGGTGGTGGTCTTGCCCACGCCGCCCTTCTGGTTGGCAATCGCGATGATTTTGGCCATGCTCTCTCCTATGGCGTGAGCCATCCGCGCCAGCGGAAGGGCGGGTGGCAGGTCTTGATGACACGCTCCACCGTGCGCCATTCCTCATCGGTCTGGAAGGCCTGATAATCCAGGTACAGCGCCCGCAGCGCCGAAAGTGAGCCCTGGCGCACCGAGTAGTCCCGCACCGCCAGAAAGCTCTGCTCGTCCCGCTTCATGCCCTGCATCAGCAGGTACATCAGCTCGTCTGCCATCACGGTGAAATCGTCCACCTTGACGCGCATGTGGCGCCCATCGTCCAGCCGCAATATCATGCGGCCGCCGGTCGCATCCCGCACCGCCATAAACAGCGCGGTGTCGATCTCCTGCGCGGCCTGGGGCAGGGTGTTGCGCCCCGGCGTAAAGTGCGTCAGCCGGAAGGCCAGGCGTTCCATCAGCTGCGCGTTTTCGGCCACAAAATCGCTCCCCAGCCAGGGGCGCAGGATGGCCGCGGTCTGCTCGATGGGTGTCATGCCTACCTCTATACTGAACGCCTTCGCTCAGTATCACTCAATCTGGGGGCGTGTGCGCATAGCACAGGATAGCATAAAGCAAGGCGGGGTGTCCACATCGCGGGGTGTGCCCCGGGCAGCAGGCCGCCCGGCATCGTTGCGCCTGTGCCGCCCCGGTAGATGCGCTTGCGGAAGCGGTCAATCCGGATAAAAATGCAAGAACAGAGAGGGGGTGCGTCATTTTGCGGCGGCAATAGGAACTTTTTCAACCAAATGCAACAAAGGGGTTGACAAAAATGAACCAGAGGGGTATAATGCAATCGAACCAGGACCCCAGTGTCAAATACGCGGTTCGAAGGAGGGCGATTCACTGAATACAGAAATCTTATTGGAACCTGTTGCTTGCCTCGCCCTATCCAGGTTCGACGACTGACGGGAATTGCGATCATTTGAAAAGGCCGACCCCGGGGCAACCCACAGCGGCGGCCAAACAGAGACTTCCCCAACCTTCATCCCTTTGCGGATGGTGAACTTGGGGGGCAACAGAGCAACACAGGCACACCACGAGGGACCATTGATTCACGCCGGAAAGAACGAAGAGACGGAGAAAAGGACCTCAACACCAGGTAATTGGACCAACGTAAGGATCACGTATATCAGGAACATCTATCCGGAAACGACTTATACCGGGCCGGGCGGACAACTGCTCAACCAATGGTATCACGGAAGTTACGGAAAACATGAGCCGCGTGGCCCGGTACATCAGGACCAACCCCAGGTGAACGACCCTTCGGGCGCCGGCCGACTTAGGGCCCCAGGGAACCGGAAAAGCCGGACCGGGAGCTAAGGACCGAGAGATACCCGATGAAACGGAGTACCGCGACGTGTGGATCAAGGCATCCCGACAACTGAATAGGTTTTAACTGAGCTGCCGCGGCAACGCGGCAGTTTTCGTGCCTGCGCATGGGCGCGGCATGGCCGGGGGGCTGCCGGAGGGCAGGCCGTCGCTTTCATCTTGATGTGCTTTCCGCAGCGACCTGGGTTTCGACGTGCGCATATCGCCAGGCTACCGTTTACATCCTTAATCTGCATCCCACAGCGGCATGGTTTCAGCATGTGCATATCGGCAAGTCACCGTTCTCATCCTGATTTATCCTGAAGCAGTGCGGATTTCTGTATGCGCGTATCGGCAGGCCGCCGTTTGCCTTCTGATATATCCGCAGTAGCACGGATTTTAGCATGTGCATATCGCAGGCGGCTTTTATGCGGAATATTCATCCAGAGGATTCCATAAAGAAAAATTTTAGACACCTATGTTTGTATTAATCATGTATTATCAATCCGGATTTAAACGTCACCCGGTTGCAAAACTATCGCAAAAGATGTATTAATATTAGAACGGTCACGGGTCAATCTTGGGATGACACTCATTTTGAAGGAGGATTGGATTCGGATGAAGAAGGTATTGGCATTGTTGCTGGCCATCGGCCTGATGCTCGGGCTGAGCCCGGCGCTGGCGGAGGGCAAGGTGTTCTCCTTTGGCGGGGCCATGGACGACATGGACCTCATCGACGTGCACAAGGCGACGTCCAGCGGCGTATTGCAGGGCGGTATCATGGTGTGCGAGCCCCTGCTGGCCCTGCAGCCGGACGGCACCTTGAAGCCCCAGCTGCTGGCGGAAATGCCCACTGTCAGCGAGGACGGCAAGGTGTTTACCTGCAAGCTGCGTGAGGACGTCTATTTTCACGACGGCACCCAACTGACCAGCAAGGACGTGTATTTCACCCTGCACCGCATCTTTGACCCGGCCACAGCCAACGTCAACGCCTGGCTGTGCGACATGATTTTGGGCGGTCAGGACATGCTGGACGGCAAGGCCACCGAGCTGGCCGGCGTCACCATTCAGGATGATTTCAACTTCACCATCGAACTGGACTATCCCTACGCCCCGTTCAACTACATCCTGTCCTGCCCGCAGATGCTGATCTACCCGCAGGATGCCTGCACCGCCGCCGGCGACACCTGGGGCATCGACAGCTTTGTGGGCACCGGCCCCTTCGTGTTTGATACCTTCGTCGCCAAGGATTCGCTGCACCTGGTGGCCAACGAGAACTACTACGAGGGCCGCCCGCAGATTGACGAAGTGTACCTGTACAACCTGGACCGCGGCACCGCGCTGATGGAGTTTGAGGCCGGCTCGCTTGACCTGGTCAACATGGACCCCACCTACGTCAAGGGCTACCAGGAGGGCGAGTTCGCCAAGAACCTGGTGATGTCCGACCTGCGCGGCATCATCGCCCTCAACCTCAACGTGGCCATGCCGCCGCTGGACAATGTGAAGGTGCGTGAAGCCGTGGCCCACGCGGTGGATCAGAAGGCCATCGTCGACAGCTATCTGCAGGGCAACGGCACCGCCGCCAACTCCCTGATCACCCCCAGCGTCGCCGGCTACACCGACCGCCCGTCGTTCTACAACCCCGAGAAGGCCAAGGCCCTGCTGGCCGAAGCCGGCTATCCGGACGGCATCAAGCTGGTCAACTACGTGTCGGAAACCTCCTCCATCGCCGGCATCCCGGTGGTGCTGCAGGAGCAGCTCAAGGCCTCGGGCATCGAGCTGGAGGTCAACCGCGTTGACTCGGCCACCTATGTGTCGATGCGCAAGGAAGGCTCGGTGCAGTGCCCGCTGCTGACCTGGTACGCCGACATGCCCGACCCGGACAACTTCACCTACACCTTCTTCCAGTCGGGCAACTCCAAGTTCTTCTCCTCCAACTGGAATGATTCCCTCACCGACGAGCTGCTGGCCAAGGGCCGCGCCATGCCCGCGGGCGAGGAGCGCACCGAGGTGTACAAGCAGATCGACCAGCGCCTGGTGGCGGAAGAGTTTGTCACCGTGCCGCTGTACAACCCGGTCACCTATTACCTCAAGAGCGACAAGGTGGAGGGCATCTTCTTTGACGGCAGCATGTTCCACCTGGACGACGCTTTCTTTGTCGAGTAATTAATGTAGACCCGCACAGCGTGGGTGTGGGGCTGCCCCACACCCGCGCTCTTTGCTACGTATCGGAGGGCCGCGCATGCTGAAATTTACACTCAGGCGCCTGTACCAGACCATCATCGTGCTGCTGGGCGTCACGCTGGTCACCTTCACCATGGTCAACGTGGTGCCCGGTGACCCGGTGGCCGTCATGCTGCAAAAGAAGGCGGACGACGCCACCATCAACCGCATCCGGGATCAGATGGGGCTCAATGACCCGCTGCCGGCCCAGTACTTCCGCTTTCTCACCAACGCGGTGACGGGGGACTTCGGCAACTCCTACTTCCAGAAGAAGCCGGTGATGGAGCTGATCCTGCGCGCGTTTTCGGTCACGGGCACGCTGGCGGTGCTGGTGCTGGCCTTTGCCATCACCTTGGGGGTGCTGATGGGCACATTGGCCGCGGTCTTCCGCGGCAAGTGGGTGGACCGCGTCATCATGATGATTTCCACCTTGGGCATGGCGGCCCCCAGCTTCTGGCTGGCCATCATATTGCAGCTGATCTTCGGCCTCACCCTCAAGTGGCTGCCCATCTCGGGCCTGCGACAGCCCAGCGCCTACATTATGCCCTCGGTGGCGCTGGGGATGATTTACGCGGCCTCGCTGGCGCGGCTGACGCGCACCAACATCCTGGACGCCATGAATCAGGATTACATCCGCACCGCCCGCTCCAAGGGCGTGGGTGAGTTTTTTGTGGTGGCCAAGCACGCCTTCAAGAATGCCGGCATCCCCATCCTCACCTACCTGGGCACGCTGATCAAGTCCATTCTGGGCGGCTCGGTGCTGGTGGAGACCATATTCTCCATCAATGGGCTGGGCAAGCTGTTGGTGGAGGCCATCATGAAGCGTGACATCCCCATCATCCAGGGCTGTACGGTATACATCGCCGCGGTCTTCGTCATCGCCAACCTGCTGATCGACCTGACCTACGGCCTGTTTGACCCGCGCATCCGCGTGGCCGGCCCCGCAAAGAGGTAGCAGATGAGTATCAAAGCAAACGCAAACGTACAGGATGCCGCCTACACCAGCTTTTACCACGATGCCTTTGTCCGCCTGAAAAGGGACAAGATTGCCATCGCCTGCCTGGTCTTTATCGTATTGCTGATTCTGGTGGCGATATTCGCGCCGCTGATCGCGCCCTACCCCGAGGGCTTTCAGGATACGTCGGCCATTTTGGCGGGCCCTTCCAGCAAGCACTGGCTGGGCACGGATGAGTTTGGCCGCGACATCCTCACGCGCATCATCTACGGCTCGCGCATCTCGCTGTCGGTCGGCCTGATTGCCGAGGCCATCGCCGTTACCATCGGCGTATTTCTGGGTGCCTTGGCCGGCTACTACGGCGGCAAGATCGACGCGGTCATCAGCCGCATCATCGAGATATTTGCCTCCTTCCCGCACATCCTGTTTGCCATTGTCATCATGTTTGTGCTGGGCACGGGGGTCATCAACGTGTTTCTGGCCATCGGGTTTGTGGGGTGGACGGGCATTGCCCGCATCATCCGCGCCCAGGTGATGCAGCTGAAGGAAAAGGAATTTGTGGAGGCGGCGCGCGCCTCGGGCGGCAGCGACCTGAAGATCATTTTGCGCCACCTGATCCCCAACTGCCTGTCCACCATCATCGTGGTGGTCACCATGGCGATCCCGTCGGACATCATGTACGAGGCCAGCCTGTCCTTCCTGGGGCTGGGCGTGCAGCCGCCGGTATCCTCCTGGGGCGAGATGATCTCCATGGCGCGCAAGTACCTGCGCACCAACCCCACCTACAGCGTGTTTCCCGGCATTGCGCTGGTGCTGACGGTGCTGGCCTTCAACCTGCTGGGCGATGCGCTGCGCGACGCGCTGGACCCCAAGCTGAAAAACCTGTAATGATCAATTTTTTGATCCGACATAAGGAGAGCATGGCATGACGGACAAGCAGCCCCTGCTGAAGGTGCGCGACCTGTGCACCTATTTCTACACCGAGGAGGGCATCGTCTACGCGCTGGACGACGTATCCTTTGACGTGGCGCGCGGGCAGACATTGGGCATCGTGGGCGAATCGGGTTCGGGCAAGTCGGTGACGGCGCTGTCCATCATGCGCCTGGTGCAGTCGCCCCCGGGGCGCATCGTATCGGGCACGGTGGAGCTGCTGGGCGAGGACATCCTCAAGAAGTCCCGCAAGGAGATGAAGCAGATCCGCGGCGGCAAGATCGGCATGATCTTTCAGGAGCCCATGACCAGCCTCAACCCCGTGTACACCGTGGGCAACCAGATCATGGAGTCCATCTTGCTGCACAGCGACTGCAACCGCAAGCAGGCCAAGGAGCGCGCCATCGAGATGCTGCGCCTGGTGGGCATTCCGCTGCCCGAGAAGCGCTTTGGCGAGTACCCCCACCAGCTGTCGGGCGGCATGCGCCAGCGCGTGATGATCGCCATCGCGCTCAGCTGCAACCCGCAGTTGCTGATATGCGACGAGCCCACCACGGCGCTGGACGTCACCATCCAGGCGCAGATACTGGAATTGATCAACGACCTCAAGCAGCAGACGGGCGCCTCGGTGATCATGATCACCCACGACCTGGGGGTGATCTCCCGCGTGGCCGATGAGGTGATGGTGATGTACGCCGGCAAGGCCATGGAGTACGGCGCGGCGCGTGATGTGTTTACCCAGCCGCGGCACCCCTACACGGCGGCGCTGCTCAAGTCCATCCCCAACCTGGAGGAAGATGTGGAGCGCCTGCACGTGATCGAGGGCATGGTGCCCAGCCTGTCCAAGCGGCCCCAGGGCTGCCTGTTTCACCCCCGCTGCAAGCAGGCCATGACGGTCTGCCAAGAGAAGCGGCCCGCGCTGACCACCGCGCCGGATGGGCGGCGGGTGCGCTGTTTCCTGCATTCTGACGCCGTTGAAAAGGAGGCTGCCCATGGCTGAACAGGAAGTCCTCATGGCGGTGGAGAACCTCAACAAGTGGTTCCCCGTGCGCAAGATGGGCCGCGCCCGCGGCTATGTAAAGGCCGTCAACGATGTCAGCCTGCAGATCCGCCGCGGCGAGACGCTGGGCATCGTGGGCGAGTCCGGCTGCGGCAAGACCACGCTGGGCCGCGCCATGATCCGTCTGACGGATGTCACCGACGGCCGCGTGATCTTTGACGGGCAGGATATCTCCCGCCTCAGCGAGAAGGAGCTGCGCCCCCTGCGCCGGGATATGCAGATCATCTTTCAGGATCCCTACAGCAGCCTCAACCCGCGCATGACGGTGGGCGATATCATCAGCGAGCCGCTGGTGTATCAGAATATGTATTCCGCTTCCGAGCGCATCGACCGCGTGCGCGAATTGATGGACCTGTGCGGGCTGGACCCTGTCTACATCCGCCGCTATCCGCACGAGTTTTCGGGCGGCCAGCGCCAGCGCATCGGCATTGCCCGCGCCATCGCGGTCAACCCCAAGTTTGTGCTGTGCGACGAGCCGGTTTCGGCGCTGGACGTGTCCATCCAGTCCCAGGTGATCAACCTGCTGATGGACCTGCAAAGCCGCACCGGCATCGCCTATGCCTTCATCTCCCACAACCTCAACGTGGTGTACCATGTATCGCGCCGCATCGCCGTGCTGTACCTTGGCCGCGTGGTGGAGCTGGCCGAGCGGGAGACCTTTAAAAACAACCGCGCCCACCCCTACACCCGCGCGCTGTTTGAGGCCATCCCGCAGGTGGGCTTTGACGAGCAGCAGAAGAAGGCGCCGCTGTCGGGCGACCTGCCCAGCCCTGTGGACCTGCCGTCGGGCTGCGTGTTTCACACCCGGTGCCCCTATACCCAGCCGCGCTGCCGCACCGAGGTGCCCGACCTGCGCGAGATCGACCCGGGCCACTATGTCGCCTGTCATTTAGTATAATGCGCAACGCGCTCATGAACGCTTTGACGAACTCGTCTTTTTCCGCCCCCGCCGTGCCTCTTTCAGTCAGCGTAGCGCCGCTACGCTTCCTTCCTTCGGCTTTGCGGAGACGAAAAAATCCTTCGCTCTTCAGCGCGTTCATTCACTTGTTGCGCATCAGGGAAATTGTATTTTCGTGTTTTTTAAATAAATGAACGAAAGAAAGGGCTTCACACATGACAAATCTGGATTATTTCTCCTATCCGCTGCCCGAGGACATTGCCCGACTGGCTGCCATTGGCGACCTGAAGCGAGCCAACCAGGTGATTGAGCAGCGCCTCAACAGCGACAAGGTGCCCCAGGCACTCAAGCAGCGCCTGCGGCTGGAGCAGCAGATTTTGAAGGAGCTGCCCGCAAGCTATCCCCACAGCGAGGAGCAGATGCTGGCCATTTTGCAGGACAAGGTGCAGGGCATCACCCGGGCCGAGATGGAGGCCCTGCGCGATGACGGCACGCTGGATTGGATTTACGTGGACGGCCAGGTGCGCTATAAGGGCAACGCCTACGACAGCATGCTCAAGACCCGCGTGGACTGGAACCCCCGCTTTCTGGACAAGGAGGCGCTGGACGCCAAGTATGAGAACTTCCGCATCCTGGATGAGGCCATCGGGCACATGAAGCAGGCGGGCAGCGGGCGCTGGCGGTTCCGCCTGCGCTCTACCCTGACGGTGGCGGAGCACGCCCAGCGCCCCGGCGAAACCATCCGCGTGCACATGACGCTGCCGCTCAAGGACGGGCAGAGCATCCCGGGCAGCCAGATCATCACTACGCCTGCGGCCAAGCATATCTCGGCGGAGGATCACCCCCAGCGCACCGCCTACTTTGAGGAGATCTACCAGCCCGGCATGGCCTTCACGGTGGAGTTTGACTACGAGATCAACGCCCCCTATGCCGACCCCAAGCCCGAGGAGGTGGCGGCGCAGCAGCCGGCCTTTGACACGCAGCAGATGCTGCCCCAGATTCACTTCACGCCCTTTATCCGCGCTCTGGCCGAGGAGCTGGCCGGCAAGGAAACCAACCCCCTGGTCAAGGCCCGCCGCTTTTATGACTACATCACCACCCAGACGGTGTATCGCTTTGTGCCCCCCTACTTTACCAAGACCAACATCCCCGAGTACTTTGCGGCCGGGCAGCGGGGCGACTGCGGCATGCACGCGCTGCTGTTCATCGCGCTGTGCCGCAGCGTGGGCATCCCCGCCCAGTGGCAGGCCGGCTGGTACACCCGCCCCGGCATGGTGGGCAACCACGACTGGGCGCGCTATTACATCGCCCCCTACGGCTGGCTGTACGCCGATGCCTCCTTTGGCGGCGCTGCTTACCGCGAGGGGCACCTGGACCGGTGGAACTTCTACTTTGCCAACCTGGAGCCCTTCCGCATGGTGTCCAACAGCGATGTGCAGCAGCAGTTTGACCCGCCCTACCCCTTCCTGCGCTCCGACCCCTATGACAACCAGGACGGCGAGGTATCCTACGCCGATCAGGGCCTGCGCCGGGGGGATTTCCACACCGAGCGGGTCATGCTATCCTATGAGCAACTGAACTGAGGAGGGATGCGCCATGCAGGAGAATATTAAGAAACTGCGCCAGCTGACCGGCGCCAAGCCGCGGGCCAACCTGGGGTTTTACCCCACGCCGTTTTACAAGCTGGAGCGGCTGTCCGGGCAGCTTGGGGTGGAGCTGTACATCAAGCGGGACGATTTCTCCGGCATGAGCCTGTTTGGCGGCAACAAGGTGCGCAAATTAGAGTACCTGATGGGGGACGCGCTGGCCCAGGGCAGCGAAACGGTGGTGACCTACGGGGCCACCCAGTCCAACCACGCCATGCAGACGGCCACCGCCTGCCGCCGGCTGGGGCTCCACCCGGTGCTGTTTCTCAATGCCTATGTCACCCCCGATGAGAACGACATCCGCGCCAACATGCTGCTGGACCGCATTCTGGGGGCCGAGATGCATGTCATCCAGAACGAGCCGGGCGAGACCGACCAGCAGACCGAGCAGCGCTGCTTTCAGACCGGCAAGGAGCATGTGCAGCGCCTGCGGGACGCCGGGCACAAGTGCTACGACGTGCCCATGGGCGGCTCAAGCCACGTGGGGGCGGCCGGCTTTGCCGATGGCTACGGCGAGCTGATGGAGCAGTGCGTGCAGGCCAATGTGCGCCCGCAGTATATCTTCTGCGCCACGGGCAGCGGCGGCACCCAGGCGGGCCTGGTAGCAGGCCATCACCTGGTGGGCGATGCCGCGCAGATCGTGGGCGTCGCCGTCAGCCGCAAAAAGCCCGACGAGTACGAGGCATACTGCGCCGACCTGGCCAACCGGGCGCTGGAATGGCTGGGCAGTGACGAGCGCGTGAGCGCGGCCGACTTTACCGTGGATCGCGGCTATTATCTGCCGGGCTACGAGCAGCCCAGCGAGGCCGCCTCCGATGCCATCCGCCTGCTGGCCCGCACCGAAGGGCTGATGATGGACCCGGTGTACACCGGCAAGGCCTTTGCCGGCCTGCTGGATTGGATCAAGCAAGGCAAGATCAAGCCCGGCAGCACCGTGGTGTTCTGGCACACGGGCGGCGCCACCGCGCTGTTCTCCGAGCAGGAGATCGTGGGGTCCGTCAGCCGGGAGGGCTGAGCGCAGCAACGATGAAGCAGAAAATAGAACAGTTGAACGCCCGCGCCCGGGCGCTGCCCCGCGCGCAGCTGGGCTTCTTTCCCACGCCCCTGCACCGGCTGGACAGACTGTCCGGCCGGCTGGGCATTGAGCTGTACATCAAGCGGGACGACCTGACGGGCATGAGCCTGTTTGGCGGCAACAAGATCCGCAAGTTAGAGCACCTGATGGGCGACGTATTGGCCCAAGGGGCGGATACGGTGATCACCTATGGGGCCGTGCAGTCAAACCACGCCATGCAGACGGCCACCGCCTGCCGCCGGCTGGGGCTGCACCCCGTGCTGTGCCTCAACCCATGCAGCGAGCGGGACGCAGGCAACGTGCGCGCCAACTACCTGCTCAACCGCATATTGGGCGCCGAGGTGCATGTGGTGGACTATATCGCAGGCGAAGCGGAGGCCGATATGAAGGCCCGCCGCCGGGCCGTTGGCCGCAGCCGCGCCCAGGCCCTGACACAGGCCGGGCATACCTGCTACGACATGCCTTCCGGCGGGGCCAGCCCATTGGGCACGGTGGGGTATATCACGGGCTATGCCGAGCTGATGGGCCAATGCCTGGACCTGGGCATCGCGCCCGACTATGTGTTCAGCGCCACTGGCACGGGCGGCACGCAGGGCGGCATGGTGGGCGGCCACCTGGCGCTGGGCGACCGGGCGCAGGTGATCGGCATCGCCGACAGCCCGCTGGATGACGATTTTGAGGAGAACAGCGCCGCGCTGTGCAACGGCGCCATGGCGCTGCTGGGGCTGGAGGAGCGGGCCAAAGCCTCTGATATCTACGTGGATCACAACTATTACGCCCCCGGCTATGAAAAGCCCAGCGACATAGGCACCCGGGCCATCCGCCTGATGGCCCGCGAGGAGGGCCTGATGCTGGATCCGGTATACACCGGCAAGGCCTTTGCCGGCCTGCTGGATTGGATCGAGCAGGGCAGGGTGAAGCCCGGCAGCACCGTGGTGTTTTGGCACACAGGCGGCGTGACGGCGCTGTTTGCAGACCGGGAGATCGCAGGCCCGCTGGGGGAGGCGTAGCGGCCGTTTTCCCCCTGGGCTGATGGGCGGCCGGACAGGGCCGCCCTTTTTTGTGCCCGCATTGCGCGGCGGGTCGATTTCCCGTATCATGAGGGCCATTGGAAATGAAGGAGGCGCGCATGGCACTGGACGGCCTGACGCTGGGCTTTGTGGCCCGCGAACTGCATGACAAGCTGGCGGGCGGCCGCGTGGACCGCGTGCAGCAGCCCGAGAAGGACATGGTGGTGCTGATGATCCGCTCCGGCGGGCAAAATCACCGCCTGCTCATCAATGCCAACCCCACCGGCACCCGGTTGCACCTGACCGACAAGGCCTATGAGAGCCTGCCGGAGGCGCCGGTATTCTGCATGCTGATGCGCAAGCACCTGGTCAGCGGCCGGATACTGGGGGTAAGCCAGCTGCACGGCGACCGCCTGCTGCGCATCGACATCAGCGCCTATGACGACCTGGGCGAGCTGCGCGAAAAGCAGCTGTATTTTGAGGCCATGGGCCGCCACAGCAACCTGAGCCTGGTGCAGGACGGCATGATTGTGGACTGCCTGCGCCATGTGACCGACGACATGAGCCGCGTGCGCCGCATGCTGCCTGGTGCGCCCTTTGAGATGCC
>JAAZBU010000107.1 GCA_012513645.1 Clostridiales bacterium
GTCTCGTGCGTGCCCGTGCCAAAGGCCATGCCCGGGTCCAGGTCGATCACCAGATCGCCGGGCTGGGCGGTGTAGCTCTCCCAGCTGGGGCGCACCACCAGCCGCGAGCCCAAATAAAAGGGCTTGTAGAACTGCTTCCAGTACTCGGCCCAGTCCTCTTCCCTCACCTGGTTGAAGCTGAGCTTGAGCTCGCCCAGCGCCATGCCGGTCAGCGCGGTCAGGGTGCCCAGCTCCTCCTGCATGGCGGCCAGGCGCGTCCCCTCGGGAAACCACGCCTTCACCACCACCTGCTCGGGCATCTCCTCGATCAGCTTTGGGTCCACCAGCTCCCAGTAGCCGCCGGGCCTGGCGGGGTCGGGCACATCGGCGCGGTCGATGATCTGCGTGCCCTTTGCGCCGTAGCGCATCATCATGTCGGATACAATGTCCGCCCCAGGCGTGGTGGTGGTAATGCTCGCTTCCAGCCAGTCCATGCGGGCCCTCCTATTTGTTGATGATGTCGTCGCGCAGCCGGTACAGCGTGGCCCCCCGGCCCCTCTTGCAAAAGGCATCCACAAACCACTCGATGGGCTTGACCGCGTCATACTGCACATAGCCGTAGCGCTTGCCCCCGCGGCTTTCGCCCTTCATGTTGCTGTCCGTCCAAGTAACCGAATCGCTGTCGGCGTCATAGTCCTGTGTAAACACCAGGCTGTGGGCGCCCACGCCGTAGTAGTAGTCCGCCGACATCTGGAAAAAATCGCCCCGCTGCACCTGGCGCATAAAGGCCATGGCTTTCTCGCGGTTTTCTTCCTTGGATAAATTGGTATCGTAGTAAAAGCTGTGTGCCGCGTAAAACGGGTTGCCCTGCTCGGCGGGCACGTCCTGCCAGGCGATGCCGTAGCTGTACGGCTTTGACTCCTTGGCCGGCAGGTTGTTGGGAATCACCAGCGGCACATCCGGGTAGGCCGCCATGCGGTAGTCATCCCGGTTTTTGCGGAACAGGTGCACGGTAAAGTTCTTGCACACATAGATATCCCCGGCGCTGTTGGCAGGCTGGGCGCGGCCGTTGGTCTGCCGGTAGATGCTCTGGGCCAGGGCGATCATCTCGTCAATAAAGGCCGCCCGGGCGTCCGCATCCCCTTCCGGCAGGGGCGTGGCAGCCTCAGGCTCAGCCTGCGGCACAGCGGTCGCGGGGGCAGGCTGCGCGGCCGGCGCAGGGGTAGCCGCCCCCGGCGCGAAGAGGGATACCTCCTCCTCGCCCAGCGCGGGCAGCACCGCCAGCATCAGCATCAACAGGGCCATCCACAGGCACAGGGTCTTCTTCATTCAGTCTCCTCGGCTCGGTCATTCGGGGCTGCGCTCTGATGGTGCACATACACTTCTCGCATCGCTTCCTATTGTACACAGGGCAGGCGCGCAGGGCAAGGCAATGTCCGCCATGCAATACCCGGCTTTGGCTTAACGGTGAGAAAACTTCCCCCGCATTCTCATCTAATCCTCATCTTCTTTTCCTGTGGGTTTCATCCGGCCGGTCTATACTCAGGCCATACAAGGGACGCGGGAGAGCCGCAGGAAGAAGGAGGACAACATGGATCATTTTGACATGACAGAGAAGCTTCGCGAAAAAGCGAACGTAAGCTACGAAGAGGCCAAGGAAGCGCTGGAGCGCTCCGAGTGGGATCTGCTGGAGGCCATCGTGTACCTGGAGAGCAACGGCAAAATGAAGCAGGAAACAAGGCAGGAGGAGCCTGACATGAAACAGGAGACCGCCAAGAAAAAGGCCCAGTCTGTGGGCAATGTGTTTGACACCATCAGCGCCTTTGTGGGCAACCTGATCGAAAAGGGCAACCGCAACCACCTGGAGGTGCACCGCAACGGCGACAGGCTGTTCAGCCTGCCCCTGACCGTGCTGGCGCTGCTGTGCCTGATCGCCTTCTGGCTGGTGATCCCCGTGCTGGTGATCGGCTGGTTCACGGGCTGCCAGTACCGCTTCACCGGGCGCGATGTTGCCGCCAAACAGCACGATGCCCAGCCCGTACAGGACAACGTAGAGCCGTTTCGCGGCTGAGCACCCGGCGACACCTACCAACTGACGCCCCGGC
Source organism: Clostridiales bacterium (assembly GCA_012513645.1). GTDB lineage: Bacteria > Bacillota > Clostridia > Christensenellales > Aristaeellaceae > UBA1038. The sequence continues at coordinate 2,085 of JAAZBU010000107.1, forward strand.
TGATGAAGGCATCGCCGGGGCTTCGCCATGGTATGCCGGATTTCAGGGCGGCGCTATACAGCCCGCATGTTCCGAACGGATTGTTTTGCGGTGCATTTGTTGTTATACTTATGTTGAATATCAATACGCAAAGGCGCAACAGGGGGACAATATGATTTATCGCACACTGGGCAATACCGGCATACAGGCGGGCGTCATCGGCATCGGCACCGAGCACCTGGACGGCCAGACATATGAGGTCATCGAGCAAGTGATTGGTGCTGCGGATGCCGCGGGCATCAACATGATGGACCTGTTCATGCCCGGCGAGGAGGTGCGCCGCCACATCGGCCGCGCGCTGAAGGGGCGCAGGCAGCGGTTCCATATCCAAGGGGCCATCGGCTCGGTGGACCTGCGCGAGCAGTACGACATCAGCCGTGATCTGGACACCTGCAAGCGCTACTTTGAGGCACTGCTGCGCGCGCTGGATACCGATTATATTGACTTTGGCATGTTCTTTTTCATGGACACCGAGGAGGCCCTGCAGCAGGTGCTGCAAAACGGCATCGCCGACTATGCGCACCGCCTCAAGCAGGAGGGGGTCATCCGCCATGTGGGCGCCACCTCCCACAACCCGCTGATCGCCCGCAAGATGGTGGAGATGGGCCTGCTGGAGACGCTGATGTTCAGCATCAACCCGGCCTTTGACATGAACCCGGCCGCCGCCACGCTGGACAACATGCTGGTGGAGATGGGCGACCACCGCCTGGAGGGGGTGGACCCGGACCGCGCCGCCCTGTACCTGCTGTGCGAGCAGCGGGGCATCGGCATCACCTCCATGAAGACGCTGGGCGCAGGCAAGCTGTTAAGCTCCGAGCACACGCCCTTTGACCAGCCGCTGACCTCGGCCCAGTGCATCCACTACGCGTTGTCCCGCCCGGCGGTGGCCAGCGTGATGCTGGGCTACAGCACGGCGGAGCAGGTGGCGGACGCCTGCCGCTACCTCACCCTCAGCGAGGAGGAGCGGGACTACGCCGCCGTGGTGCGCGGCCAGGGCGGCCTGATGAAGGGCGCCTGCGTGTACTGCAACCACTGCCAGCCCTGCCCGGTGGAGATCGACATCGCCTCGGTACACCGCTACCTGGATATCGCGCGGCTCAACCCGCAGGAGGTGCCGCCCAGCGTGCGCCAGCACTACAACTCCCTGGCCGCCCGGGGCGCCGACTGCATCTCCTGCGGCCACTGCGAGCAGCGCTGCCCCTTTGGCGTGCCCGTGATAGAAAACATGGCCGATGCCGCGGAGATCTTCGGGGCATAACCAACAAAATAGCACGATACAACACGGCGGGGAGGCACATGGCCTCCCCGTTCCTTGTTGGGTTAATCACGGCATGCTGTCAATCCTCACGCCCGGCGGCAGCATGGATATCCGTGCTGTTGTCCGCGATGGCGGCCAGGGCCGCGCGGATGCCCAGGGCAATCTCCTCGGCGCTCAGGCCGGGCAGCGGCGAGTCAAAGGCCGCGGCCTGCTCGGTCAGCATGGGCACATGCATGAACCCGCCGCGCACATGGGGGCAGTCCTGCGCCAGCAGGTGCAGCAGGCCATACATCAGGTGGTTGCACACATAGGTGCCCGCGGTGTTGCTCACCGAGGCGGGAAGCCCCGCCGCCCGGATGGCGGCGGCCATGGCCTTGACCGGCAGCGTGCTGAAATAGGCAGGCGGGCCCTGCGCCGCGATGGGCCGGTCAATGGGCTGATGGCCCGCATTGTCCGGGATGCGCGCGTCATCCAGGTTGATGGCCACGCGCTCGGGGGTGATATCTGCCCGGCCTGCGGCCTGCCCCAGGCACAGCACGGCATCGGGCTGCACCTCCAGCACCGCCCGGCGCAGCATATCCACCGACGCGCCAAAGGCAACGGGCAACGTGCGTTTGACCACGCGCAGCCCGGCCAGGGCATCCGGCACCAAGGCCATGGCATCCAGCGAGGCATTGCGCTCCTCCCCGCCAAAGGGCTCAAAGGCCGTGAGCAGTATCGTCATGCTGTGCTATCCCCTTTCATCAAACAAGGCTGTATAATCAACCGCATCATAGCACGCGCTTGGCCCGCGGGCAACGGCAGCTGATGGCAAAATGGCTTCGCAGCCCTGCCCCACCCCCCCTGCTGCGGGCCGCTGTTTGATTGACGGTTTCCTTCCGTCTATGCTATCCTTCGCTATGCAGACGGCGTGGTTTTCCATGAGGTACGCCGCTTCCTGCCCTGAGGGAGGAGCCATGAACTTTGTCTTTGTATCGCCCCATTTTCCGGCCAACGTGTGGCAGTATTGCCGCGCGCTGAAAGAAAATGGGGTCAATGTATTGGGCATTGCCGATACCGCCTGGGAAGACCTGAGCCCCGACCTGCAGGGCAGCCTGAGCGACTATTACCGCGTCGGCTCGCTGGAGAGCCGCGAGGAGATGGTGCGCGCGCTGGGCTGGTTCACCTGGAAGTACGGCAAGATCGACTGGCTGGAGAGCAACAACGAATACTGGCTGGAGCAGGATGCCTGGCTGCGGCGCGCCTTTTACATCACCAGCGGCCCGCAGCCCGAGCGCATGCGCCGGGACCGCAGCAAGAGCCAGATGAAGGCGGCCTACGCCCAGGCCGGCATCGCCACCGCGCCCTATGCCCTGCCCGAGAATGTGGACCAGGCCCTGGCCTTTGCAGCACAGGTGGGCTATCCCCTGGTGGTCAAGCCGGACAGCGGCGTGGGCGCGCTGGGCACCTACCGACTGAATGACGAGCAGCAGCTGCGCCACTTCTTTGCCAACCTGCCGCCCCAGCCCTATATCATGGAACCCTATGTGTTTGGCGAGATCTGCTCCTACGATGCCATTGTGGACAGCCGGGGCGAGCCGCTGTTTGAAAGCGGCAACATCACCCGCGGCAGCATCATGGACTTTGTCAACGAGCGGCTGGATTGCGTGTTCTACATCCCGCCCCGCCCGGCGGACGACCTGGTGGACGCCGGCCGCCGCTGCCTGAAAGCCTGGGATGTGCGCAGCCGCTCCATCCACTTCGAGTTTTTCCGCCTGTCGCGCGATCAGCAGGGGCTGGGCCGCGCGGGCGACCTGGTGGGGCTGGAGGTCAACCTGCGCCCCTCCGGCGGCCTGAGCGCCGACATGATCAACTACGCCGGCTCGGTGGACATGTACCGTATGTGGGCGGACATGATCTGCCACGACCGGGTATTCCTAAGCGACGACCGCCAGCGCTACTACTGCGTATTTGTAGGGCGGCGCGACTGGCAGCACTACCTGCACCCCCACCACCAGCTGCTGCATGACTGGGCCAGCCGCATCGTCATGCAGGAGCGCACGCCCCGTGCCCTGGCCGATACCATGGGCGAGCAGGCCTACCTGCTGCGCTGCAAGAGCCGGGAGGAGATGGACGCGTTTTTGGACTACGCGCTGAAGACCGCCGACTGAGCACCGCCGGCACAAGGAGGAACACATGCAAACCCGCGACAGGATCAGCTATTCCCCCGCGCTGCAGCGCGACATGCACATGCGCATCATCGGCCATGCAGGCAAGCCCTGCCTGGTATTTCCCAGCCAGAATGGCCGCTGCGGCGACTTTGAGGCCTTTGGCATGCACGAGAGCTGCCAGCCCTGGATCGACCAGGGCAAGCTGAAGCTCTACTGCGTGGACAGCATCGACGAGGAAACCTGGTCGGCCGCGCACCTGCCGCCCTTTGACCGCGTGCGGCGGCACGAGGCATGGTTCCACTACCTGATCGACGAGGTATGGCCCTTCATGCGGGAGGATGCCGGCTGGCACGGCCGCGTGATGACCACCGGGTGCAGCATGGGCGCCATGCACGCGGTCAACACGCTGTTTCGCCGGCCCGACCTGTTTGACACCGTGATCGCCCTCAGCGGCGCCTACGACCCGGAACAGTTTCTGGACGGATATACGGACGAAGTGGTGTACCAGAATTCCCCGATCAGCAGCATCGGCGGCATGGGCAGCAATCACCCCTACATCGAGCGGCTGAACACCTGCCGCATCATCCTGTGCGTGGGCCAGGGCGCCTGGGAGGAGGAGATGCTGCAATCCACCCGCACGCTGGAGGGCATCCTCAAGGACAAGGGGATTGAAGCCTGGGTAGATTATTGGGGCAAGGATGTCAACCACGACTGGCCCTGGTGGCGCGAGCAGCTGAAGTACTTCCTGGACAGGGTGATGGGCCGACCGGAAACCGCCAACCACTGATATCATTCATGGCTAAGGGGGCAAACCAAATGCACAAGCCGAACGGCAAAAAGATGTATCTCCTCTTTTCCAACATCCTGCTGGCCTGCCTGTTGCTGGGTGTCCTTGCACCCGCTCACGCTGCGCAAATAGAGTCCGCGTTTCCACTATATTATCAGGTGGATTATCCCGAACCCCTGTTTGAGTGGCGCGGTGAGCAAAAATCGGTGGCATCCTCTGGATGCGGCGCAGTATGCGTAGCCATGGTACTGAGTCACTTCTATCAGGATACATCCTACACCCCGTCTGCCCTGTTTCGGTGAGCGAATGAAAACTCACTCTACCGTGGCAATGGGCTGAGCCTGGCAGCCATCCAGCAGATGACCAACGAACATGGTGTTGCTGGGTATTGGCAAATGCTGTCCAAAAAATCGCTGGTGCGCGTGCTGACCGAAGGAAAACTGGTCATCGCAGCAATGGGCAAAGGCGTCTTTGCCAATACGGGTCATTATATCGTGTTGCGCGGCATTGCAGAAAACGGCGAACTGCTGGTGGCGGACCCAAACAGCGAAAAAAAATCACTGCGAACGTTTTCTGTGGACCTGATCAAAAAGGAAGCCAAGGGTGGAAAACCTTTTTTGGTCTGCGAGCCTCCCGTTAGTCACCCGCTGATAACAGACAATAAATAGTAGCCACTGGCGATGTCCCCTCACGCGCCGCGTTGGTTAACGGATACAAAGTCAATATGAAGGACCATCCTCTCATACCACGACATGAGACATGAAACATACCACAAGGAGCATTCCCCCTCGATAAAACGCATCGGGGCCTATGTTGCCGTGCCACTGTAGAATGCCCTGACCGATTGCCTCCGCAGTGCCTATGGCATCGCGCCCAGCTGGAGTGTGCAATACCAAAAACCGCAAACCCTTACGCCCCCTATACTTAAGCAAGGATTTTTTGATCATTCCTGCCGCTCTTCGTGAAATGGCCGAGGTCGAGCCGATGGCGGCTGCCTGCTCATCCTATTCAGACGCTGTTTCAGCAGACCCCATGCGGCCACAGCGGCAAATCGTTTGCCTTTGTAGGGATAAATGAAAGATTTATTGCGCAGCATTCTATGCGTGACCGCCCTGCGGGCGGCACCCAAATCAACGCATCGGCAAATTCCGCTCTCCTGAAGGAATCTCGCTCGATAGGCAGGCCCGCCCCTTGATGAGGCGGGCCTTTTGTATCAACCAACGTTGATGATATGGCGCAGGGGGTGGGATTCGAACCCACGTGGGCTTGCGCCCAAACTGATTTCGAGTCAGCCCCGTTATGACCGCTTCGATACCCCTGCACATGGCGGCGGAACTGCGGGGCTTATGCTACCGCAAA
>JAAZBU010000009.1 GCA_012513645.1 Clostridiales bacterium
GCCCTGGCGGCAGGGGCAGTGCTGCTGTGGGGCTTCAGCCAGGCAGGGGAAGCCGTGCGCGTACAGCCCACCCCCCGCGTGCTGCTGGTGGTGGAGAGCGACACCGGCGCCTTTTTGATGCAGATGCGCAAGGGCCTGCAGGAGGCCGTGCAGCGCCGGGGAGGCACCCTCACCTCGGAGCGCCTGGCCGGGCTGGACCTGAGTGCCTTCCCGCCCGCGCCCGGCGAGGCCGATGCCGTCTACCTGTTCGCCCCGCAGGGCGGGGCCGAAGCCGCCGAGGCCTTACACACGCAGGGCTACCCCGTCATCCTGCTGGATGAGGAGCTACGCGGCCAGGTATGCGTGCTGCCCGATGAGGCCGCGGGCGGGCGGCAGGCGGGTGAATTCATCCTCGGCCTGGCCTCGCCGCACCCGGCGGTGATCGTGGCCGATGCGCACGACCCCCGCCAGGCCCAGCGCCTGACCGGCGTTTTGCAGGGGCTGGACAGCGCCCCCCATGTGCTGCTCGCCCCCGTCGACATCGACACCCTGGACGCGGCCGCCGCAGGCTGTGTGCTGGCGCTGGAGGGCAGCATGCTCATGGATTTGGCGCAGCGCAAGGCCGACGGACGGCTGCCGGGCGACCTGCCGCTGCTTGGCTTTGGCAGCGGCGAGGAGGGGGTGCGCCTGATGGAGGCCGGCCTGTTGCAGGGGCTGGTGGCGGATGATCCCTACGCGCTGGGCTACCTGGCGGGCACGTTGCTGGATGATCTGGCTGCCGATGGGCTCAAGCCCGCGCTGCACCTGGCGCCCATGCGGCTGGTCACCCCGGATACCCTGTACAACCCCGAGAACGTCAAGCTGATGTTCCCGCTGCTACATTAGGAGGCGCGACATGCGAAAACGCTGGCTGACCCTTTGCCTGCTGCTGGCGCTGCTGGGCCCCCTGGCCGCCCGCGCCGAACTGCCTCGCGTGGGCGTGGGCGCCTACTCGGGGCGCGATACCTTCATCACCAGCCTGGTGGGGCAGATCCGCGAGCGCGGGCAGGGCCGGCTGGACCTGCACATCGTCTACGCCCAGGGCGACCAGAACCGCCAGAACGATCAGATATTGCAGATGATCGAGGATGGCGTGGACGTGCTGATGGTCAACCCGGTGGACCGCGTGAGCGCCGTCTACCTCATTGCCCTGGCGCGGCAGCACGACCTGCCGCTGATCCTCTTTAATCGGGAGCCGCTGCGCGAGGACCTGGCTGCCTACGACAGGGCCTACTATGTGGGCATCGACCCGCGCCGGCAGGGCGAGCTGCAGGGGGAGCTGGCGGCCGCCTATTTCCGCGCCCATCCAGAGCAGGATTTGAACGGCGACGGCATCATCCAATACGTGCTGCTGCGCGGCGAGCCCGGCCATCAGGATGCCGAGCTGCGCAGCCTGTTTTCGCTGCGCGCCATGACCGCCCAGGGCCTGCGCACGCAGAAGCTGGCCGAGGAGACCGCCTATTGGGAGAAGGGCCTGGGGCAGGAGCGCATGGCCATGCTGCTCAACGCCTACGGCCGCCGCGTGGAGCTGGTGATCGCCAACAACGACGACATGGCGCTGGGTGCCATCGATGCATTGAAGGCGGCGGGCTACTTTGCGGGATCGCAGGCCATCCCGGTCATCGGGGTGGATGCCACCGCACCGGCGCTGGAGGCTATCGCCCAGGGCGCGCTGTACGGCACCGTGCAAAACGATGCCGCCCGGCAGGCGCAAGCAGTGGTGGACCTGGCCGTGCTGCTGGCGGCGGACCAGCCCGTCGATGCCGACAGCTACCCTTTCCCCTTGAACGAACGGGTGGTGTACATCCCTTCCCAAGCCATCACGCAGGACACGCTGCCTTAATCGTCTGTCCGTTACAACTTGATGACAACTTGATGGTGCCGATATGGTAGAATGTTGCCATGGATAAGGGGTTGCTGCAGCACGTCCTGATTGTGGAGGATGACAGCGCCATCGCCGAATTGATCGCGATGACGCTGCGGGTCAGCGGTTGTGAGCCGCAGCTTTGCCATGACGGCCTGGAGGCCGCAGCCTTGCTGTTCCAGCACGAATATGACCTGGCCATCCTGGATGTGATGCTGCCCGGCTTGGACGGCTTTCAGTTAGTGGAACAGCTGGCCGCGCAGGGCGTGCGGCTGCCGCCCATTTTGTACCTCACCGCCAAGGTGGATGTGCCCGACCGCGTGCGCGGACTGCGCCTGGGGGCGGAGGATTATATGCTCAAGCCCTTTCACCCGGTGGAATTGCAGGCGCGGGTGGATGGCATCCTGCGCCGTCACCGCAGCCGCGCACCCGGCTACCGGGTGTTGGATGTGGTGCTCGACCCGCAGACCCACACCGTCACCCGCGCCGGCCAGCCGGTGGACCTGACGCCGCAGGAGTTTGCGCTGCTGGAGCTGCTGATGCGGCACCGCAACATGGCCCTGTCGCGCGAGCAGCTGCTGGAGGTAGCCTGGGGGTACGACTACCTGGGCGGCTCGCGCACGGTGGACATGCACATCCAGCGCCTGCGCAAGAAGCTGGACTGGGAGAAGGTCATCGTCACCGTGTTCAAGTTAGGCTACCGCCTGGAGGCGCCTGCATGAAGCTGCGCACCCGCATCGGCCTGATTACCCTGGCGCTGTGCCTGCTGTTTGGTACGGCGCTGGCCGGGCTGCTCCTGTTGCGCAGCTTCCGAGTGGATCTGGACAGCGAAATCAACCGCGGGCTCACCTCCAGCGACATGTTTTCCGCCAGCCTGACCGCCAGCCTGACGGCCTTCAGCGCCCTGCCCGAGGAGGACAGCGCGCGCCGCGCCGTGCGCCTGACCGCCCAATACATGACCGACAGCGCCCAAGTGGCGGTGGCCGATGCGCAGGGGCGCCTGCTGCACGACACCTTCAAGCAGGATACCGCCGCCCTATTGGACATGATGCCCGGGCAGGATGGGGTGTACGTCATCCGCCGCCTGTACGGCGCTCCCTGGCTGCTGATCCGCCGCGGGCTGACAGCGGTGGGGGATAGCTATCACCTGTACTACGCTTGGCCGCTGGAGCGGGTATATACTGGCGCCCGCCAGCAGGCGCGCACGGCGGCCTGGCTGCTGGTGGCGCTGTGCGCAGCGCTGGCCGGCGGCCTGTGGTTGGCGCTGCGGGCCAGCTTTTCGCCGCTGCGCCGGGTGGAGAAGGCCGCCAGCGGCATCGCCCGGGGGGACTATGCCGCCCGCGCCCCGGTGGTACACGCACAGGATGAGGCCGGCCAGCTGGCCGCCGCCTTCAACCGCATGGCTGCATCTACGCAGGAGCATGTAGAGCGCCTCACCCGGCAGGATGCCGCACAAAAGCAGTTCATCGCCGACATGGCCCACGAGCTCAAAACCCCCATGACCTCCATGATCGGCTACGCCGACTTATTACGCCGCACCTCGGTGGACGAGGCCCAGCGCCAGCAGGCACTGGGGGCTATCGTGCAGCAGGGCGAGCGGCTGGAGCGCATGGGCCAGAAGCTGCTGCGCCTGTCGGGGCTGGACCAGGGGGATGCCCTCACCCTGGCCGAGCACCGGGCAAGTGATCTGTTTGCCCAGGCGGCCCAGGCCGTCGATACCCTGCGGGCGGAGCAGGGCATCACCATCGTGCAGCAGGCGGGTATTTTCCGCTGGCGCTGCGATGGCGACCTAATGATCACGCTGATGCAAAACCTGCTGAGCAACGCCATCCGTGCCAGCCGGCCCGGCAGCCGCGTGTGGCTGACCGCCCGCCGGGAGGGGCTGAGCGTGCGCGACGAGGGTATCGGCATCCCGCCCGAGCACCTGCCCCATGTGACCGAGGCCTTCTACATGGTGGACAAGTCCCGCACCCGCGCGGCCCAGGGGGCCGGGCTGGGCCTTGCGCTGTGCCGGCGCATCGCCCAGCTGCACGACGCCCGGCTGACCATCCAAAGCCAGCCCGGTCAGGGCACCACGGTGGATGTTGCTTTTACAAGTCTGTGACAGATGGCCGACACGGCCGATACATCCCCGCGCTACCATGGCGGCATAGGAAGGAGGCGTACCCATGAAAAATCTGCTGAAGAAAGCGCTGATCGCCCTGTGCTGCCTGGCCGCCGTCGCCACGGCCGCCCTTTCGCTGCCCTGGATGACCGAGCGCGCCATCGCGGGCACGCTGGACATCAGCATGCCCTTTGCCCAGCGGGCGCAGGATGTGGCCTCGGTTGCCACCCCCGCCACGGAGGAAGAACTGCCCTGGGCGCCCGTGAGCACCCCACCCCCGATGCAGGAGCAAATCACCTTACCGGTGCTAACCCCCGTCCCCACAGCATCCCCCATGCCCACTGCCGTGCTGCTTGTCCCGGCTCCGGACAGGCCGCTGCCCTGGGAACCATCGGCTACGATAGCGGCACATAGCACGCCCGCCCCTACCACCGACTGGCGGACATACCTGCAAGTTGCTGACGGGCAGGATAACCAGGCCGCCCAGGAAAAGCGCCTCGGGCTGCTGTCCATGCTTGGCGTTGACCCCAACGAAACCATATCCGGCGTCTATCGGTGGGACGGCGAGCTGCTGATTGCAGAGGCAATGATGCCCGCCGACCTCGCCCGGCAAAAGCTGATCACCGGCCTGCTGGCTGCACTGGATAACCCGGGCTCCTTCATACAGCCCGATGCCCTGCAGTTGGTGGAAGGCCTGCCCATCTGGGCCGCCACCATCCGGCAGGAGGATCAGGCGGTGGCCGTGCTGGCGCTGACCAACCGCCAGCGCATGGCCTTCATGGCGCTGTCACAGATCGCACAAAACCCGCCCGACACCGCCGACAGCCGTCCCTACAATATCATACGGAACGACCTATGCGCCCAATTAGAGCTTGAAATGCCATCGCCCTACGACGCCTATACCCAGAGCAGCGAGCTGGTGCGGCAGTTTGGCGAAAAGGCAGGCATCAACCTGGCCGTGGTGCAGGCGGAGCCCTACGAATGCACCCCAGAATGGGAGTACTATGTGGCAGGCCATCATGTAACCGCGGTGGACATGACCACGGGCCGCCTGTATACGCTGACTACTGATCTGCTAAGCAGCAAGGTGATCGGCTTGGCCGAAGAGAACGCCGAGCCCTACCTCAAAACCTATGTCCGCCTACTGGAGCGGGCGCAGACGCAGCGTAATGCCGTCGCGCTAGGCGCAAACCGGGGGGTTGACCAGGTGATGACCGACATATTATCCCAGCTGTCGGGCGTGGATTTTGACGCCGATCCCACACAATGGATCATGGAGTTTGGCGGAGGGATCATCGACAGCAGCCAGTCCGTGTGGACAAGGGATATTTACCCCACTGACTATGAGGCTCGGCTGCTGGATACCCAGGGTATTCCCCCGGTCCGGTACAGCCTCGTGCTCGACGACGGCTTGGCCCTGTACAGCTATGAGGCCATTGACGCCCGGTACGCCACCAGCGGCAATGAGAGCATGTGGTTTGACCAGCCCGGCTTTGACGACTGGCTGTGGAAAAACGCCGCCTATTACGCCTCTCACGAGCAGAATGAGTTGGTGGATACCCTGCAATATGCCGCCAAGGAGGCCAACCAGCTGGCGGAGCAGAAGCTGGCCACGGTCAACCAGGGCGACCTGCAGCTCAGCCTTGCCAAGGTGCGCGCGCTCAACATCCATTGGCGCAACCCGTCGGATGGGAGAGACGGCAAGCAATACTGGGTGGTGCTGACGGCCGAGGTCACCGACCCACAGCTCCACCGCTATGTGATGGAGATCATCGTCCACCCGGACCATGCCGCCACGCTGTCCGCCATCCGGCGGTTCGATGCCGAGTAGCCGGTATCAGCAGGCATTTCAACAGGGCTGCCGCGAGTTGTTCGCAGCAGCCCTGTTATTTAGCAAAACTGAGTTGGGGATCAGGTCCTGTCCTTGATCATTTCCTTTACCTTCATCAGACGGGTCAGGTTGCCGCGCTCGTTTTCGTCCAGCTTCATGCTGATGTAGCGGATGGTCTCCTCAAACTGGGGGATCATCACATGCTCCAGCGCGTTGACGCGGCGGCGGGTCTTTTGAATCTCATCGGCCAGCATGGCGCAGGTCTTTTCCACCTCGGCCAGCCGGAGCAGCTGAGGCAGCGCGCCCGCCATAGCCTCGATGGCGCCGTCCAGCTGGGCGCTGGTCTCGGCCAGGCCGTAGGGCAGGCGGGATTCGCGCAGGCTGTCCTCATCCACCGTGAGGGTGGGCACGCGCACGGACAGGATGTTCGCCCGCCCCACCTGAAGGCGCGCCTGTCGCGCCGGGTACAGCAGCGCCTGGTTGAGGCTGCCCGGCTCCATCAGCGCGCGCGCCATGGCAAAGGAGCCGAAGGCGCGGGCCAACTCCGCCTCCACCTGGCGGCGCAGGGCGATGTTATCGCGGATGCGCAGCATGAACTGGCGCACCATCTCGTCGCGCTTGTCCTTGAGCAGCTTATGCCCCCGGCGCGCGGTGAGGAGCCGGCGCTTCATCTGCGTAAGCTCCATGCGCGTGGGGTTGACGCGCAACACGGAAGCCATCAGACATCCTCCTCAGCTTGTTCGGCCGCGGGCAGGAACTCGTCCACCATCTCATCGCGGATGCGCTTCAGTTCGCCGCGCGGCAGCATGGTCAGCAGCTTCCAGCCCAGGTCCAGCGTCTCCTGGATGGAGCGGTCGGTCTCATAGCCCTGGGATACATATTGCTTTTCAAACGCATCGGAGAAGGCCGCGTACTTCTTGTCTACATCGCTCAGCGAGGCCTCGCCCAGAATGACGGCCAGCTCCTTGGCCTCCTTGCCGCGGGAATAGGCGGCGAACAGCTGGTTCATGGTGGCGGCGTGGTCCTTTCGGGTCTTGCCCTCGCCGATGCCCTTGTCCTTCAGGCGGCTCAGGCTGGGCAGCGCGTCAATGGGCGGCGTGATGCCCTTGCGGTTGAGCTCGCGGCTTAAGATGATCTGCCCCTCGGTGATGTAGCCCGTCAGGTCGGGGATGGGGTGGGTCTTGTCGTCCTCGGGCATGGACAGGATGGGAATCTGCGTGATGGACCCGGCCTTGCCCTTGATGCGGCCGGCGCGCTCGTACAGCGACGCCAGGTCGGTATACAGGTAGCCCGGATAGCCGCGGCGGCCGGGCACTTCCTTGCGGGCGGCGGATACCTCGCGCAGCGCCTCGGCGTAGTTGGTCATATCCGTCAGGATGACCAGCACATGCATGTCCTTCTCGTAGGCCAGGTACTCGGCCGCGGTCAGCGCCATGCGCGGGGTGGCGATGCGCTCAACCGCCGGCTCATCGGCCAGGTTCATGAACAGCACGGCGTGCTCGATGGCACCGGTGCGCTGAAAGTCGGTGATGAAGTAGTTGGCCTCTTCAAAGGTGATGCCGATGGCGGCAAACACCACGGCGAAGTTGCTCTCGCCGCCCAGCACCTTGGCCTGGCGGGCGATCTGCGTGGCCAGCTGCGCGTGGGGCAGGCCGGAGCCCGAGAACACCGGCAGCTTCTGCCCGCGCACCAGCGTGTTCAGCCCGTCGATGACCGAGATGCCCGTCTGGATGAACTCGCTGGGGTAGTCGCGGGCGGCCGGGTTGAGCGGCTCGCCGTTGATGTCCATGCGCTTTTCGGGGATCAGCGCCGGGCCGCCGTCGCGCGGGTCGCCCATGCCGCTGAATACGCGGCCCAGCATATCGGTGGACACGCCCAGCTCAATCCCCCGGCCAAGGAACACCGCGGAGGCCGTGGCGATCTGCAAGCCGTTGCTCACCTCAAACAGCTGCACCAGCGCGCGGTCGCCGGATACCTCCAGCACCTTGCCGCGGCGGCGCTCGCCGTTTGCCTGGCGGATCTCCACCAGTTCGTTATAGGTGACGCCCTCCACGCCTTCCACCAGCATCAGGGGGCCGACCACCTCGCGGATGGTTTTATATTCTTTGAGCATCTTACTTCACCCCTTCGCGCTCGTACAGCGCCGATGTCTCGCGGACCAGGTCCTCCTCGATGGTTTCAAAGCTGGCCATCTCATCCTCATGGATGTACTTGGCGCGGGCAATGCGGTCGCGCACGGGCAGGTTGAGCAGGTCGTTGAGGGTGGCGCCGGCATCCAGCGCCGCGCGGCCCCGCTCGCCGTAGAGCAATATCAGCTTGAGCATGGCGAACTGTTTGTTCATGGAGGTGTAGGTATCCACATCATCAAAGGCGTTCTGGTGCAGATAATCCTCGCGCACCGAACGCGCTACCTCCATGGTCAGGCGGTCCTTCCAGCTCAAGGCGTCCATGCCCACCAGGCGCACGATCTCCTCCAGCTCGGCCTCCTCCTGCAAGATGCGCATGGCGCCCTGCCGCAGGCGGTTCCACTGCGGGTCCACCTGTTCGGCGTACCAGGGGGAGAGGTTGTCAACGTACAGCGAGTAGCTGGTCAGCCAGTCGATGGCCGGGAAGTGGCGCGCATAGGCCAGACGGGCAGACAGGCCCCAGAACACCTTGACAATGCGCAGCGTGGCCTGGCTGACGGGCTCCGAGATATCGCCGCCGGGGGGCGACACCGCCCCAATGGCCGAGATGGCGCCCTCGCGCCCATCCTGCCCCAGGCAGATCACCTTGCCCGCGCGCTCGTAAAAGCCCGCGATGCGGCTGGACAGGTAGGCGGGGTAGCCCTCCTCGCCGGGCATCTCCTCCAGGCGGCCGGACATCTCGCGCAGCGCCTCGGCCCAGCGGCTGGTGCTGTCGGCCATGATGGCCACCTTGTAGCCCATGTCGCGGTAGTATTCGGCAATGGTGATGCCTGTGTAGATGCTGGCCTCGCGCGCCGCCACCGGCATGTCGGAGGTGTTGGCGATCAGCACCGTGCGCTTCATCAGCGTTTCCCCGGTGCGCGGGTCATGCAGCTCGGGGAACTCCATCAGCACGTCGGTCATCTCGTTGCCGCGCTCGCCGCAGCCCACGTAGACGATGATGTCGGCATCGGCCCACTTGGCCAGCTGGTGCTGCACCACCGTCTTGCCCGAGCCGAAGGGGCCGGGCACGGCGGCCACGCCGCCGGAGGCGATGGGGAAAAAGGTATCGATCACGCGCTGGCCGGTCACCATGGGCATGTCGGGGTTCAGCTTCTCCCGGTAGGGGCGTCCCTGGCGCACGGGCCACTTTTGCATCAGCATGACCGGGTGCTCCTTGCCCGCCTCGTCGCGGATGGTGCACACGGTCTCTTCCACGGTGTACTCGCCCGGTGCGATGGCTATTACCTCGCCCGCAACGTCGTGGGGCACCATGATGCTGTGCACGACCACCGCGCTTTCCTGCACGGTGCCCAGCACATCGCCGGCCGTCACGCGGTCGCCCTGCGCGGCCGTGGGCACGAAGGCCCACTTCTTCTCGCGGTTGAGCGCCGGCACCTGGATGCCGCGGGTGATGCGGTCGCCCGCCACCTCGCGGATGGCGGTCAGCGGGCGCTGGATGCCGTCAAAAATGGCTTCGATCAGGCCCGGCCCCAGCTCAACCGACAGCGGCTGGCCGGTGGACACCACCGGCTCCCCCGCGCCCAGGCCGGAGGTTTCCTCGTAGACCTGGATGGAGGCCATGTCGCCGCGCAACTCGATGATCTCACCGATGAGCTGATCCTCGCTCACGCGCACCACGTCGTACATGCGGGCGTCGGCCATGCCTTTTGCCACGATCAGCGAGCCCGCGACCTTGACAATCGTTCCCTGCGCCATTTAATTTCCCTCTTTCCTGTCGTTGTCCAAAAAAAGATCCGATCCGATGGCCTTGAGCACATTCTCGCGCACACGCCGCTCGCCGTACCCATCCGTCCCCGCGGTGCCGGGCACCGGGATGATGGACAGCGCGGGATCGTTGTCAAATCGTTCGATCATATCCGGCGCCAGCCGGGCGGCGGCCTCGGTGATAAAGATCACCCGCACGCCTTCCCTGTACAGGCGGTGGATGGCTGCCTGCACCTCCTGCGCGGTCTGCGCGGGCATGGATTTGATGCCGATGGCCTTGAAGGCCAGCACGGCATCCTTTTCGCCCACGGCGCCCAGCAGTACCTTATCGTCCATAGTTCCCCCGCAGCCTTTCCTCGATCTCGTCCTGCGAGAAGCCGTTGCGCTTGCCCGCCATGATCAGCCGCACATCGGCGGACTGCTCCTCCACCTGGAACAGGTAGTCAATCACCGCGTCGATGGAATCCGGCTTCATGCGCTCGGCTGCAAACAGGTCGGACAGGTAGGCTTCCATTTCCTTTTCCAGCAGGCCGATCTGGCTCATGTCCTCCATCGCGCGGGCCGTCAGCGCGGCAATGCGCCCGCCATAGGTCATCGCGGCGCCGCGGATGAGGTGGTCGCCGTTTTCGACGATGCCGGCACGCAGCTTGCGCTCGATCTGCCCGCCGGGCACCAATACATCCTGCAGCGTCAGGCTGGCCTGCATATTGCGCAGGCGAAGGAAGCTGCGCATGTTGACAAAGTCCGCCCTGGCCTTCAGCCACTTTCTGGCCGCAGGCGAGCGGGTCTTGCGCAGGCCCTCCAGCATCATGCGGTACATGGCCTGGTCCAGCCGCACATCGATCTCCATGGGGTCAACGCTGACGGCGATGCGCTTCTCCAGCGCCTCCATGGCCGCCTTGAGCGGCTCGGGCAGGCGGCCATAGCTGTGGTCGGCCACCGCGTGGCGCAGCATCTCCGTGTCCAACGTGCCCCCGGGGGACAGGGCCTCGGGCTCCTCCCCCAATATCCTCGCCTTGAGCAAAGTTTTGAGGTTGAGCACATCGTAGCGCAGCAGAAAGCTGTCGGTCGTGGCCTGGTCGGGCGTCAGGCGGGCCACCATGCGGCTGGCCTCCAGCAGCCTGTCCATGGAGGCCTTTTCGGCGTCCGGCTGCTCGGGCGTGATGTAGCCCGCCTCCAGCAGCACGCGCTGGGCCTCCTGGGCATCGGCGGCGGTCAGCAGCCTTTGCATCTGGGCGGCATTGAGCAGGCGGCGCCGCAGCATCCGCAGCCGTCCCACGGCGTACAGTACGCTATCCTGGGGCATAGGCCGCCTCCTTTCTATCAGTCCAAATCCTGAAACAGCAGACCGGCAACCTCGCCCTCCAGCCCGGCGCGCTGCTCGGCCAGCAGGCTTTCCACCGTCAGCTGGGTCTCGTTGCCCTCGGCCTCCAGCACCACGCCGCACACGCCTTCCCGGCGGGTGCCGGCATCCTGAAGTTGGCCGGGCTTGCCCTGCTCCTGCAGGCGTTTGTTGGCCACAGCGATAAACGCCTCGCCGTAAAACGCCGGCTTGATGGCGCCGGCAATCAGCTTTTCCGTGCCCTTGGCCCAGCGCACCAGCTGATCCATGATCAGGGCGCCCAGGCGCTCGGGGGGCAGGTTTTGCAGCTGTTCGCGCGCCCGGTCAAAGCTCTGGTCCAGCAGGCCGCGCTTCATGCCTAACAGGGCCTTGCGGTCCTCCAGCTGGCCCAGGCGGCGCAGGTTCTGCTCCAGCTGGGCCCCCTCCTGATTGGCCTGCTGCCGGGCCTCGCGCTGCTGATTGCGCAGCGTGTCATCGCAGCGCTCCTGCAGGTTTTCGATGCGGGCGCGCGCCTCGGCAAGCAGCGCCTCGGCGGTCTGCCGGGCGTCCTGCTCAATTTTGTTGGTGATGGGTGTGACGTCCATCTCGTGTGTCCTCAGACCTGGATGGCCATGACCATCAGGATGGAGGCCAGCAGCGCAAACACGGCGTAGGTCTCCACCAGCACGGTCATGGTGATGGCCTTACCGCTCATGTCCGGGTGTTCGCCCACCATCAGCATGCCGGCGGATGCCACCTTGGCCTGATGCACGGCAGAGAAATAGCCCACCACGGCCACCGGCAGCACGGCGGCGATAAAGGCCAGGCCCTGCTCCACCGTGACGGCGGACATCGTGCCGCCCAGCACCTTGGTGTTGATGAGAATCATCACGCCCACCAGAAAGCCGTAGATGCCCTGCGTGCCCGGCAGCAGCTGCAACACCAGCAGCTTGGAGTTGACTTCCGGGTTTTCCGTGGACACGCCGGCGTTGGTCTGGCCGGCCATGCCCACGCCCTTGGCAGAACCCATGCCGGCCAGCAGGGTGGACAAGGCGGCGCCCACCAGCGCAAGCACCTGACCCAATGAGAATTCCATACCTGATTCCTCCTACACTTGTTGAAAATACAGTATCGTCAACCCGACGCCCTCAGGCACCGGAGATGCGCGTAAACCGGGGGCTGTGCCCCAGCGGGCGGAAGGGCCGCCCGCCCTCCTCGTAGAACTTGCCGAAAAACTCGATGTATTGCAGGCGCGCCGCGTGCACATAGGCGCCCAGTATGTTGATGCCGGCGTTGAACAGGTGGCAGCCCACAAACAGTACCGCGCCCAGCACCCAGCCAATGGGCCCCATGGCAAACACCATGCCGATGAGGATGTTGAACACCATGCCGATGACCCCGGTGGCCAGCCCCATGCCAAACAGGCGCAGGTAGCTCAGCAGGTCGCTCAGCCAGCTGGTGACGCCGTACAGCGCGCCAAAGCCCGAGATCAGCCGCTTGAAGGGGTTCTTGGTCTTGCCGCGCCCGGCAAACACCAGAATGATGGCAGCGCCGGCAATGGCCACCCACTGGCCGATCTGGGCCAGGCCGGGCACCGCCAGCAGGCCGATGCCCACCAACAGCATCAGCCAGCTGACCTGGTCGTAAATCACGTCCATATATTCCCCGCGGCGGATGTGCTGCCACGCGCCCAGCGCAAGGCCGGCCAGCAGGTGGAGCGCTCCCACCGCCACGCACAGCACCATGACATCCAGCGGGCGGCCGACAGGGTCCAGAATCGTGTGCTTGAGGGGGCTGAAGCCAAACCAGGTGTTGTACAGGAACCCCCAGAACACCGTGAACACGCCGCCGATGGCGATGATGAGAAACAGCTTTTTGCCCGATGTGCTGGGCTTCATCATCTTCAGCAGCAGGGGCGTCAGCACCAGCATCATCAGGCCGTAGCCGGCGTCGGACACCATCATGCCAAAGAAGCAGGCAAAGAAGGGGGCCATCACCGCGGTCGGGTCCAGGCTGCCGGGAACCGGCAGGGAATATCCCTCCACCACCCCCTCAAAGGGGCGGACGGCCGCGTTGTTGTGCAGCAGCACCGGCGGCTCATCCTCCGGCTCGGCCACAGTCACCTGGGCCGCAGCACCCGGGAACTCCCGGCTGATCGCGCTGAGCACCGCATCCTCAATGGGGGCGGGCACCCAGCCGCGCAGCAAAAAGGCCTGCCGGGTCTCCAGCAGGTGCACGCCTGCGGCGGCGCGGTCATGCTCGGCCTGCACGGCATCGTGGTAGACGCGAAGCTGGGGCAGATGCCTGGCCTGCTCCTTGAGCTCGCTGTCCACATCCTGCTGCTCCTTGTGCGCGGCCTCCATCTGGGCGGCCAGCGCATCATGGCGCGCCTGGGCAGTGCCGGTAAAGTCGCCCAGCTGCGCGGGGCTGAAGCCGGCCTCCTTGAGGTCCTGCTCCAGCGCCTCATCGTACACATGGTGCACAATGGCCCATATATTTACATTGTCACGGTCCTGACTGATTTCACGGATATGCACCGGCTTGTCGGCCCAGGCAGCGCGCAGGGCGGGCAGGGCCGCAATGGGCAGGCTGCCCACGAACCGGTGGTAGCTGCGGCCGCCGCGCAAATCCTCCATGGGGATGTCCAGCGCCAGCCAGGGGGCCAGCTGATCCATCTGGGTTTTGAGGCGCGTCTGCCGGCCCTTGAGCTCGCCGTTGCGGCGCTCCAGCGCCTCCAACTCGCGCAGCAGATCCTCCATCTCCTCCTTGGTCTGGGTGGAGGGCATCATCTCCTCCATGCGGGCGGCCGGCTTGGCGGCAAACATGGAGGTCTTCTGTTGGCTGGCGCGCTGCAGCTTGCCGATGGCCCAGCGCAGGCGGGCAAGCGACTGGGCGGTGGCATCTGCCTGGCGGACGGATAGGGAATCGGCCGCCGAATCTTGCTCAGCGGCCTCCTCAAAGGGGGTGACCTCCACACAGCCCAGCTGCTGCAGGCGCAGCAGAATCGCATCCTTTTGCTGCCGCTGCGCGGCCAGCAAAATGCGCTTCATCTCAACGATGGCCATTGCTCAATATCCTCTGTACAATCAGGTCGGCGGCCTGGGGCAGCAGCTGCCGCACGGCGGCCAACTTTTCCTCCCGGCCCTTTGCCAGGCCGGACAGCTCCTGATCGATCTGCTGCTGGGCGGCGGCGCGCCGCTCCTCCAGCAGCTGGCGGTAGAGCGCGCGGCTCTTGGCCTCGCCCTCCCGCTCGCGGTCTCGGCAGGCCTTTTCGGCACGGTCCACCATCTCGCGGGCGCTCTGCTGCGCCTCCAGCGTGACCTGTTCGGCCCGCTGCTCCGCCTGCCTGATGTGTTCCAAAATTTCCAGCGCCATGCCGATACCTCTTATTTGCTCTCGTTTTCGTATGCGGCGCATTCGCGCCGCATATCTTCCGATAAGTATAATACTGCTTTGGGCAGATGTCAACTTATTGTTATTTTTTGTACAAATATTATCTCATGTCCGCCCGCCTGTTGCGTGCCGGCGCCTCAGTGCGCCTGCAGCGCCCCCTTGATGTCAAAGCGCAGGGTCTCCCCCGCCGCCAGCGCGTCGGGGTCAAAGGCCAGGCTGTCCTGCCCGTTTTGCACAAAGCGCAGCCCCTCGGGCAGCTGCAGCACAAAGCGGCGCGTGCCCGCAGGCGCAGTGATGCCGGTCTCGGTCTTTCGGATGTCAACACCCGCCTCGCTCAGCCGGATGTGATAGCGATTGAACCGCTTGAGCGCCAGCAGGCTGCGCCCGTCATCCTCAAAGTAAATAGATTCGCTCTCTTTGCCCGGCAGCAGCAGGAAGTCCACCTGCGGGTACAGGGCGGTGGCGGATTTGTCCGCCGCCGGGTTGGTGGGCACGATGGCTCCCTCCCGCAGCAGCAGGTGGGGGCTGCCGTCCATGGGCACGGGCAGGTCGATCATCTGTCCGCCCTGGTACAGGCGCTTGGCCCGCGGGTCGTACCACAGCTGCCCGGCCGGCAGGTACACCTGCCGGTGGGTCAGCCCCTTGTCCAGCGCGTTGACCTTCAGCACCCAGGGGCCAAACAGCACATCGGGCGCATCGGAGGCGATCTGCCCGTCCTGCGGGAAGGCCAGCCGAAGCAGGCGCTCCATGGGCCGGCCGGTGAGCGCGGCCTCCACCGCGCAGTTGTAGATATAGGGCATGTAGCGGTAGTGTTCCAGTATCAGCGAGCGGATGATACTTTCGCTGCCCAGGTAGGTCCAGGGCTCGGTGGGCACGCCGTCGGGCCGCCAGGAGTGGATGACAAACCGCGCCTGCAATACGCCGCTTTCACAGCTGCGCACCAGCAGCTCCTCCTCGGGCAGGGGGCCGAAGAAGCCGCCCAGGTCGTGCCCCACATAGGGCAGCCCGCTGATGCCCATGCCCCAGCCCATGTACTGGTTGTACCGCAGGGTGGGGAAGTCGCTCACGTTGTCGCCCGTCCAGGTGCGGGCATAGCGCTGCAGGCCGGCCGTGCCCGCGCGGGAGTATACCCAGGGCCGCTCCTCGGGCTTGTGGGCCAAAAAGGCTGCCTGGCTGGCCTCGCTCATCAGCAGGGGGTACACCGCGCGCGCAGGGTACGCCGCCAGGCTGCTGTCCTCCAGCTCCAGCTCGTTGTTGTCGTTCCAGATGCCGGTGCAGCCGTGCATGAGGTACTGCTCGTGCAGCTGCCCCTGCCACCAGCCCTTTGCCGCCGGGTTGGTAAAATCCAGAAACGATGCCGGGCCGCCCCAGAAGTATTCCACCACCGGCCGCCCCTGGGCATCCTGTATAAAATAGCCCTTGCCCGCCAGCTCCTCATACCAGGGGTGGCTCAGCAGAAAGCCCGGCTTGATGTTCATCAGCAGGTGGTAGCCGCGGGCGGCCAGCGCATGCAGATATTTGCCATATTCAGGAAACTTCTTCTGGTTCCACAGCAGGGCATAGCGCTTGCCGTCGTCGTGCTTGAGGTAGCCCGAGGACACGTACATGCCCTCGCAGGGGATGCCGCGCTTCTCCGTCTGGTCAAAGAAATCCAGCATCCGCCGGGCGGCGTCATCGGGCTCCACATAGTTCATGGAGGAGCCGAAGTACCCGAAGCTGTGCAGCGGCGGCAGGGCGGGCAGGCCGGTCACCCGGCAGTAGCCCTGCAGCAGGTCCTCATAGCTGTCGCCCAGGAACAGGTCGTAGCGAAACGGCCCGCCCTCCGACTCCACCAGGTAGAAGTAGGGGCTCTCGCGCCCAAAGTCCACCGCGCGGATCATGGGCTGCGGGAAAAACAGGCCGCACATCGCGCCGGAGCGCTGGTTATACTTGATAAAAAAGGGCACCGACTTGTACAGGGGGTCGGAGTTGGAGGCGTCGTAGCCCAGGGCATCCCGGTTGGACATCTGAAACCTGCGCCCCCGGCGGTCGGGCGGGCCGCTCTTGTCGCCCAGGCCGTAAAATTCGTCCCCCGGCCGCAGCGGAAAGTTGCACCGCAAGGTCAGGCGCCCCCGGTCCTCAATGAGGCGCGCGGGGTATCTGGGGATGACGGTGTCGCCATCGCCCATGAAGCCGCCGTGCTGCAAGGTGTCCCGCCAATACACAAAGGGCACGGCGTATACGCGGTCCACTATCATGTGCAGGCCCTCGTGGGTGGTAAAGGCATAACCCTGGTCGCTCACCGTCATCTCGGGGCAGAGCGGCGTCAGGCGCTCGTCCTCCCCCTCAGTCATCACCCGGGCGGCGCGCACCGCCCGTTCATCGGGCGCGATGCCGTTAAAGCCGTACTCAAAGCGCAAGATGCCCCCCTCAAAGAAGGAGATC
The DNA here is from genome assembly GCA_012513645.1 of Clostridiales bacterium. Classification (GTDB taxonomy): domain Bacteria; phylum Bacillota; class Clostridia; order Christensenellales; family Aristaeellaceae; genus UBA1038. The sequence continues at coordinate 16,849 of JAAZBU010000009.1, forward strand.
GTCAGGCTGCCGCCCTCGCCGCGCAGCAGCGCGACATGCCCGTCCACCGAGCAGCTCATCAGATTGTGAATAAAGGTGCGCATACTTATCCTTTCACCGAGCCGGCAGAGATGCCGGTCATAAAGTATTTCTGGAAGGCAAAGAACACAACCACCACGGGCACGATGGCCACCGTGGTCATGGCCAGCAGCTGCGACCAGTTGATCTGCAGCTGGCCCACAAAGTTGGCCAGCGCCTGCTGGACGGTCTGCTTTTTGTTGTCGGTGATAACGATCAGCGGCCACAGGTAGTCATTCCACCGCCACATGAAGGAGAAGATGGTGATGGTGGCCACGATGGGCGCAGACAGCGGCAATATGATGCGGCGAAACAGGTACCACTCCCCCGCGCCATCGATGCGCGCCGCCTCAATCATGGAGTTGGGCAGCGTGACCATGTACTGGCGCGCCAGAAAGATGCCCGTGGGCGTGGCCGCCGGCGGGATGATGATGCCCCAAAGCGTGTTGAGCAGACCCAAGGCCTTGAGCTGCAAAAAGATGGGGATCATGATCACCTGCAGGGGGATCATGAGCGTGGACAGCATCAGCCCAAAGATCAACCCCCGGCCGGGGAAGATATACTTGGCCAGGGCGTAGCCGGCCATCACGTTAAACAGCACGGCCAACAGGGTGGAGGCTACCGCCACAAACAGCGAGTTGCCAAAGTAGCGCACAAAGTCGCCCTGGCTGAGGGCCTGGCGGTAGTTGTCCAGCGTGAAGGCCCGGGGCAGCAGCGTCATGGGCTGGCGAAACAGCTCAGACTGGGCCTTGAAGGAGCTGAGCACGATCCAGATCACGGGAAACAGCACCGCCAGCGCCAGCAAAGTAAGCAGCGCGTAGTACAAGAAGCGGCGCACGGCGGAGTCACTCATAGTCCTGCTCCTTTCCCGTCAGCCGGAACTGCACCAGCGTAAACAGGCCGATGATGGCCATCAGCGCCACCGACATGGCGGCGGCGTAGCCCATGCGGTCCTCCATGAAGGCCACCTGATACACCTGCTGCACAATCAGCTTGGTGGCGTAGCCCGGGCCGCCGCCCGTCATCACGGTGATCAGTTCATAGGCCTTGAAGGCGCTGATGTTGCTGAGCACCATCACCACCAGCAGCGTGCTCTTGAGCAGCGGCAGCGTGATATGGAAAAATGTCTGCGCCCGGCCCGCACCGTCGATGCGCGCCGCCTCGTACAGCGAAGGGGGGATGGCCTGCAGGCCGGAGATCATGATCACCATGTAGTAGCCGGCCTGCGCCCACAGCGATACGCCGATCACGCTGGCCATCGCCAGGCCGCCATCGGTCAGCCAGCCCACGCCCGGCCCGCCCAGCGTGCGCAAAATGTAGTTGACGATGCCCATCTCGTCACCCAGTATGAACCGCCAGGCGATGCCCACCGTCACCATGCTCAGCAGCGAGGGCAGGTAAAAGGCCGAGCGGTAGGCCTTTTCGCCGCGCAGGTCGTTGCGGTGCAGCAGCATGGCCAGCCCCAGCGATACCACCGTCAGCAGCGCCACGGTGGCCGCGGAATACACCAGCGTGTTTTGCACCGTGATCCAGAACACCCGGTCACTCAGCAGGCGCTCAAAGTTGCGCAGGCCCACCCAGCGGCTGCCGGTAAAGATGCCCCAGTCCGTCAGCGACATCCGCAGCCCCTGAAAGGCCGGGATGATGATGAACAGCACAAAGATCAGCATGTTGGGCAGCAAAAACAGCAGCGGCGCCGCTATCTGATGAAAGTTGCCGCGCGGCCGGCGCGGGCGGGTTGACAAGCCTGTGTGCATAGCCCCTCCGGTGTCGTCCTGGATGCGGAAATCTGGCTGCTCCATGGGGCGCGCCCTGTGGAGCAGCCAGATTGGGATCAATGCAATCGGCTATTGGGCGAGGGCTGCTGCCTGGGCGTCAATCTCGGCGGCGGCCTGCTCGGGCGTCAGGTTGCCCATCAGCATCTGCACCACCTGCTCGCGGATGATGGCCGAGGCCTTGCCCACCAGCGGGCTGTTCCACTCCTGGGCGGCGTAGGCCGGGGTGACCTTCAGGTCCTCGGCGAAGGTGTCAAAGTTTTCCTTGTTGGCGGTGTAGTTGACCTCGGCATCCACGCGGGAGGTCAGGTTGAAGGTGCCCGCGCAGTACATGGCATTGTGCGTGGCATCGGAGAACCAGGCCATCAGCTTCTGGGCCTCCTGCTTGTTGGGGCTCTGCTGGAAGGAGGCGATGAACTTGCCGCCCGGCACGGAGGAGTTGATCTCCCCCTTGGGGTTGCGCACGGCCATCCACTCAAAGTCGGTGATGTCCTTGCTGTAGCCGTTGATATTCCAGCTGCCGCCGATGTGGGCCGCCGCGATGCCGGCCTGGAACAGCTCGTTGGCCTTCTCGCTGCCCATCCAGACGGACTTGGGGATCAGCTCCTCATCATGCATGCGCTTGAACCAGGAAAGCATCTCGATGGTCTTGGGGTTGTTAAAGGCAACGGCCGTCAGGTCTTCATTGAGCATGCGGCCGCCAAACTGGTACAGGATGGTGGAGAAGCGGTGGGGCGTAAAGTCCACCGCCAGGCCGTACTTGATGTTGTCGTTGGCGTCAATCACCTTGCGCGCGGCCTCCTCCCACTGGGCCCAGGTCCACTCCTGGCTGAGGGCCGCCACGTCGATGCCCGCCTTGTCAAAGGCTGTCTTGTTGACCAGCATGCCATTGCCCGTGGCCTCGGTGGGGTAGGCCACCATCTTGCCGTCGGGGCTGAGCGCGTAGGCCATCATCGCCGGCATAAAGCCCGCCTTGACGGCCTCAATGTCATCCACATAGCCGTCCACCGGCTCCAATGTGGGCAGGAACACGGGCAGCAGCGCGGTGGGCAGGCGCGCCAGGTCGGGCGCGTTGCCGCCGGAGATCATCAGCTTGAGCTTCTGCTCAAACTCGCTGAAGGCGATCACCTGCATGTCCAGCTTGACATGGGGGTTTTGCTCCAGGTAGTCCTTCACCGTGTCTTCAAACACCTCGGACTCGTTGGCGTCGTTGAACCACAGGACGCTCAGGGTGACCTCCTGCTGCGCCAGGGCGCCCAGGCTGGCCGTCATCAGGCCCAGTATTACAAGGAATAGCAACAGTTTCTTCATGTTCACGCTCCTTCTATGTAGTTTGTGTAGGTGTGCGCGGCCCATGTGCCGGCTGGTTTCTTTATTGAGTATACCCATCCCTCTTAACAGGGTCAAGCAAAAACGGCCGGATATCGGCCGTTTTTGACAATTTACACAGATTTTACATGGGCAGCCAAAGCCGCGCCATCATGCCCTATCGGCATCCGCGGGCTTGACCTTCTCGCCCCAGCGGCCCAGCCACCAGGCGATGGCAAACCCCACGGCGGCCAGCGCCAGGCACAGCAGCGCCTGCCCCAGGGAGGCGTAGCTGCGCGGGATGATCATGAGGGTGGAGGCCAGCACCAGCCCCACGATGGCGTGGCTGGCCAGGCTGAAGTGGCGGTCAAACAGGCGGTCGATCAGCTTGGCAAACAGCACGGCCACCAGGCCGATGCCCGCGATCAGCGGCAGCACCACGCCCAGGTCCACCCGGCCCACGCCGTCCATGACCTGGCGGTACAGGCCCATGAAGATCAATATGCTGGAGCTGCTCAGCCCCGGCACCACCAGGCTGAAGCCCCACACCACGCCCGAAATCAGCGCCCACACGGGGCTGAGCTGGATGTTCATTTTGGTGAGCGACTCGATGGCAATCAAAAAGGCCAGCAGCGCCGCAAAGGTAATCAGCAGCGCCTTCATGTCATTCTTGTGGCGGCCCTGGCTGCGGGCGGTGGACAGCAGCATGGGCACGGTGCCCAGTATCAGGCCCACAAACAGGCTGATGGGGTAGGGCGAATCCTCCGCGAACAGCAGGGCCATGAGCTTGGCAAAGCCCACAAACCCGATGCCCACGCCGATGATGATGGGGATAAACAGCCACAGGTTCTTCTTCAGCGCGCGGATGGGGTGGCTGAGCAGCTCCATCATCGGCCGGTAGATGCCAAACACCACCGCCAGCACGCCGCCCGACACGCCGGGCAAAATGGCCCCGCCGCCAATCAAAGCGCCCTGCACGACGCGCATCAGCATCAGCTTGGGGTCCCTGTCCTTCGCCTTTGACTGCATACAATCCTCCAACTGCGTTTGCTTCCGACGGCTATCATATCACAAACCAATATAATAAGAAATCCGGGGCAGCGCGAAGCCGCTGCCCCGGGCAACAAGGCTGTTATTTTTGTTCCAGATAAATCAGCCGGAAGGTGTCCTCCAGCGCCTTCAGGTAATCGTCCAGCGTCAACTGGTCCTGCACATAGCGCTCGGTCAGGCTGTTCACCTGTTTGGCGGCCGGGCTCTGAAGGTCGAAGGTCACATAGGGGCTGCGGTCATACAGGCGCACGGTATCGGCAAACACGCGGTAATCGGCGATGGCTTGCGCCGTGACGGCCCATCGGGTCAGCTCGGGGTCGTCCAACTGCTGTTGAAAGGATGCGGCCTGCCGCTCCAGCTCGGTCTTTTCGGCGCCCTGGGCGCTTTCCAGCGCCTGTTGCACCGAGGCCAGGGCATCCCGGGCATGCTGGAGGCCCTCCTCGTAGCGGGGGTTGGGCACGGGCTCGTCCGCCCCGGGGTGCAGCAGAATATGCAGCTCGGGCTGTGCCTGCCGGCTGAGGGCGAAGCGCAGGAAGTCCATGGCCCCCTGCGGGTTGGTGCTGTGGGGGTTGAGGATGAGCGCCGTCATGCGGCCGCGGTTGGCCGGGGGCGCGTCGGGCGCAAAGCGGGGCACGGACATCATGGCAAAGTCGGTAAACATCTGGCCGTAACGCGCGCGATTGTCCAGCACGTTGCTGCCCGTGACCTGGGGGAAAAAGATGGTGGGTTCCTCCAAGCTGGAATCCACATTGTACTCCATGGGCTCCAGGCTCAGGCCCTTGGCTTTGCGGATGTCCCGCGCCTGCTTCAATTTTTCCAGCGCCGCTTTCAGGCCGGGGCGGCTGAAGTCCATCGGCCCGTCGCCCGGGTCATGCTGCTCGATGTAGTGCCACACCAAAGTGCGCACAAAGTCCGGATACCCCTGCCAGCTGCTCATGAAGGTGTCCTCGGGGTGCTCGTCCGCCCCCTGCTCAAAGCGGATGAACAGGTCCATCAGCTGCCCGTAGGTTTCGGGCAGCGGGGCATCCCCAAAGTGCCGGCGGAACATGTTGAGGTTGACGCTCCAGCGGTCGATGCCCAGGCTGGCGGGCACGGCGCGCAGCACACCCTGCTTGTCCCGCAGGGCAGCCTGTGCCCAGGGGTACATGCTGCCCACGGCCTGTTTGATCTCCTGGTCACCATCCAGCGGGGCGGCATAGCTCTTGTCCAGCAGGGCTGCAAAGTTGCTGTCCACCGCCAGCTCATACACGTCCCACGCCTCGGGCTGGGCCAGCAGCTCGGCCACCACATCGGCGGGCTGCATGTTCTGCATGGTCATCAGCACCTTGGCATCGGGGTGCTGCTCCTGATAGGGCTTGAGCAGGTGGTGCTCCGAGCCGGGGCGCAGCGCCAGGCGGATATAACCCTCATCGCCGCCCTCGGCCACCGGGCGCACGCGCAGGCTGTCACCCAGCAGGGCATAGCGGCCGTCGGGCAGCACCCACGCCCGCCCGGGCGCCAGGTAGTCGCTGGGCATGATGGTGCCCGCCGTCAGCACCCCGCCGGCGCGGGCCAGGTGCACCCGGTTTTCATCGGCCACATAGATGATATCCCGCTCGCCGTCCCAGGCCAGTCCGCCCACCTGCTTCATGCCGCCGGCCGGCATGCTGAGCGGCAAATCCTGCACGCTGCCGTCCGACAGGTTGAGGGTGCTGAGCTGGTTGACTGTCTTTCCGCCCGCCTCCGCCTTGCGCATCAGCAGGGCCTGGCCGGGTTTGTAGGCAGCCACGTCCTTGATCAGCTCCTGCTCCACGTGGCGGGCCCGGCCATCCAGCAGGTTCAATATCAGCAGGTCAATCTGGTTTTCCATGGATTCGCCGGACGAGTAGCCGGAGATGCCCAGCACCAGCCAGTCCCCCTGGGCAAAGGAGGCCGACAGCGGCTCGATGTACTGATCCAGGCTGGGGATCCAGCGGCTGAGGTCCAGCTTGATCTCCCCCCACTGCACGCCCTGGGGCGTGACCTCGCCGTACAATCCGGTATAGGCGTTGAGGGCATGGGGCTTTCCCTCCCGCGCAAAGAGCACCTGCGCCGTCTGGTGCAGCCGCTCGCGCTCCGCCTGGGGGCGGTCGTTGTACAGGGTTTCCGGGGGCACCTGCGGCAGCCGGCTGAAGACCGCGGCCTCTCCCTCTCCGGGCTGCCAGCGCAATATGGTCTGCTCGCGCGGGTACAGGGCGTAAAAGGCGTCCCCCGCCAGGATCACCTGCCCGGGCATGCGGTAGCTCCACTCATTCTCTCGCGGCAGCTCCTGGGGTATCTGCTCGGGCGTAAACCCATCCACCGCCTCGGCCAACCCCAGCACGGGCAGCAGGCACAGGCAAAGCAGCAGCATCAGGCATTTTTTCATTGGGTTCTCCTTTCCGTCGGCACAGGCACAAATGTGAAAGCCCTCACATCTATAGTGCATGAGCGGGCAAAAGGTTGTGCTTCTCCGCAAAAAATCCGCCAGCCATATTATTGTGGCCGGCGGATGGGGTTTCGCCAAAGCATCATGGCAGCAGGCTGATGTCCTCCTCTCCCTCCATCTGCTCCCAGGTGAGGATGGGGGGATTGCCCTTGATGGGCAAGGCGGAGTGGCGCTCCATCAGCAGGCCGGTCTGCGCATCAATGCGGAACTCCAGAGATTCATCCACATAGGTGGCGGTAGCGGCATCGGTGCTCATCTCCTCCAGGGATGTGCCCGGCTCATACGCCGCGTTCGGCGCCAGGTAGCCGAGCACCCGCCACACCGGCAGGGCGACCAGCGTGGCCTCCCGCTCCTCCTCGCCGGCCATCACATAGTCCTCATAGTACAGCATGTAGCCCAGCTCGATGCTGTCCACCCGGCGCAGGCGGCCGCTCTCGGCCAGGCCGCGCAGGGTATCCAGCACCCGGTCGATGTTGGCCAGCGGCAGGTCGTCCACCTTGATGCCCGCGGGCTGCACGGCCTTGACCTGGAGCCGGTAATCCCCATCGTCCGCCGCCTGCATGCGCAGGATGCCCTCCACCTGATAGGGCGAATTGTTCGTGCTGGAGTACAGGTACTCGTGGGGCAGCAGCGGCACGCCGCCGATCACCTGCCGAGCGGTCACATGGTAGTACCCCCGCTCAAACCCGGCCACAGGCGCGGAGCGATCCAGGTAGGCATAGGCCTGGGCGCGCCGCTGGGCATCCGTGGCAGAGCGGTAGGCATAAAAGCCGGTGGTGCCCGTCACGCCGGTCTGTTCGATATGCTCGGCATCCAGCCCCGCAGCCTCCATCAGGCGCTGCATCAGGTCCCAGGCCTGCTGCGGCGTATACGTGGTGTTGTCCGCCGGCTGGCCGGGCAGCGGGATCACCCGCGAGGAGCCGCGCTTGGGGCCGTTCATGTAGGAATCATCGCCTGGCGTGCCGCTGATGAACAGGTAGGGCGCGCCGGGCTGCTGACGCACGTCCAGCCGCGTGGCCGGGGCCCGGGCGTTCACCGCCAGCAGCACCGCATCCTCGTCAAAGGCCTGCCACTTGAGCTCGGGCACGGGCATGCGGTCCACCTGCGGGATGGTGAGGGGCACATCGATGTGTACGGTGCGGCCACGGCCCTCAAAGGCCTGCTGCCAGCGGGCGGGGGCCAGGCTGCGCAGCTCCTGCATGGTGATGTACTTGGGGCCGGGGATGGGCGTGGCGGTGGGCACAGGCGTGATGGGGGCCGCCGTGGGCACCGGCGTAGGCGTGGGGGCCTCGGTGGGCGCGACAGTCACTAACAGGGGCCCGGCGCTGGCTGTCATCACCGGCTCGCGCACAGGCAGCGGCGTGCCGTGGGCAGCCGCGCTGGTGGGCAGGGCCTTGGGCTCCACCCGGGGCAAAGTAAAGTACAGCGCGGCGGCCATGGCCAGCGTGCCCGCGGCGGCCAGCGCGGCGGTGCGCCAGGGGATGCCCGCCGGGCGCGCGTGCCGCTTGCGCAGCGCATCGGTCAGCCGCCGGTACCCGGCCAGCTTGGCGGCGGCATTGTCGGGCGCGGGCTGCCCGGCATCCAGCTCCCACAGCAGCTCCTCGCAGGCCAGCACCAAGGCGGTATCCATCTGCCCGCCCTTTTGCATCTGGTCATCAATGGCACGCAAAAGCCGCCGCCTCAGGTCTTCCGGCCTGAGGTCGCCGCTGTGCAGCTGCCGCTTGAGCTGCTCCAGCAGTACCCTGTTCATGGCTTCCTGCGCGTTCACCGATAATCCCCCTTCTATCTGTATAGTGCACATCGGGTCAAAAGGTTGCGGAAGGCTATGGCTTTTTTTCTCGCATCTGCCGCGCCTTGCTGCGGATGCGGAAGATGGCCGATTTGACCGCGCTCAGCGTGCTGCCCTGGCGGTCGGCCACCTCCTCCATGGACAGGTTGTCCACAAAGTAGCCCTGCATCACCTGCTTCTCGGCCGGGCTCAGCAGGCGCAGCACCTGCTCCACCGCCTGCTGGTCGGCCGCCCTGTCCACCCAGCTGTCCAGCGCACCCGCGGCATCGGCTACCTGGGGGGCACTGTCCTCATCCAGCGACCATGCCGTGCGAAAGCGCCGCGTGCGCTCGCGGCGCAGGCTGTCCTTCAGGCGGTTCTGGCAGGTGGTCACCAGCCAGCCCTGGGGGTTGGGGTGGCGCGTCAGCATGCGCCAGTGGCGGTCGGCCGCCAAAAAAGCCTCCTGGATGCAGTCGGCCACCAGATCGGCCTGGCTGGTATCGTAGTCCAGCAGGCGGTAGCACATCTTCTCCAGCAGGTCATGGCAGGAGGTATACAGCCCGACGATGAAGGCTTCCCGGTCGCTGGTCGGCTGCATAGCTCCCCTCCCGTACATATTTTGCCTTTAATATCATACCTGATTGCCGCCCGGTTGAGGAGGGCGGCGGCAAATGTTTACAATTGATGGGCACTTTTACGAAAAAGCCAACAAAAATTCATCCCGGGTCTGGCGCAACGGGCCAAAAAGTGTATACTATCGTGGGAATGAATCGATTGTACCATACTTGAAGGAGGGACCTCTATGCAAGCCAGCGCAGGTGTCATCTATACCCTATCCGTCCTGGCCATCGTTCTGGCCATTGTCTACGCCGTGTACCTCGCGGTGTGGGTCAAGCAGCAAAAGAACGAAAACAAAACCATCGAGCGCATCGCAGGCCTGATCCGCAGCGGCGCCAACACCTTTATGCGCAAGGAGTATGCCATTCTGGCCATCTTTGCCCTGGTGGTGGGCGGGCTGATCTTCCTGTTTTTGCCCGAGCCCCTCTGGCACGGCCACGGCATCACCCCAAACCTCAACATGATGCTGTGCTACCTGGCCGGCGCCATCTTCTCGGCCATCGCCGGCAAGATCGGCATCTTCGTGGCCTCGCTGGCCAACGCGCGCTGCGCCGAGGCAGCCACCCACGGCATCAAGCCGGCCTTTTTAGTGGGCTTCCGCGGCGGCGCGGTGATGGGCCTGATCGTGGTGGCCTCCTGCCTGCTGGGCGTGATGGGCGTGATGCTGCTGGTGGGCGATCCCTCCATGCTGCTGGGCTTCAGCTTCGGCGCCAGCTCCCTGGCCCTGTTTGCCAAGGCGGGCGGCGGTATCTTCACCAAGACGGCTGACGTATCAGCCGACCTGGCCGGCAAGGTGGAGCTGGGCATCCCCGAGGATGACCCGCGCAACCCCGCCGTCATCGCCGACAACGTGGGCGACAACGTGGGCGACGTGGCCGGCATGGGCGCCGACCTGTTTGACTCCAATGTGGCCTCCATGGCGGCCGCCATCGTGATGGCCTTTGTGCTGGACGGCCACACCACCGGCGCCAACGTGCTGATGGTGTTCTGCTATGCGGCGCTGGGCCTCATCAGCTCCATCGTGGGCATCTACACCGCCAAGGTGACCGACAAGGGCGGCCCCACCCGGGCGCTCAACAACTCCACCTACGTAACCACCGGGGTGTTCCTGGTGCTGACCGCGCTGGCCACCTTACTGTTTAAGGACTTCCGCTGGGAGATCTGGGGCGCTTCGGCTGTGGGCCTGTTGGTAGGCGTGATCATCGGCCTGTCCACCAACTACTTCACCGACGACAACGCCCCCATCGTCAAAAAGGTGGCCCACGCCTCCCAGTCGGGCCCGGCGTTCACCATCCTGTCGGGCGTGAGCTACGGCTTCCTGTCGGTGCTGCCGGCCATGGTGGGCATCGCGGTTTCCGCGCTGGTAGCCTACAACCTGGGCGGCCTGATCGGCCCCGAGTACAGCATGTTCGGCATCTCCATGGCGGCGGTGGGCATGCTGTCCATCGTGGGCATGATCATCTCCAACGACGCCTACGGCCCCATCGTGGATAACGCCCGCGGCCTGGCCGAAATGGGCGGTCTGGGCGAGGAAACCATCCGCGTGGCCGACGAACTGGACAGCGCGGGCAACACCGTCAAGGCCGTCACCAAGGGCTTTGCCATCGGCGCCGCCGGCCTCACCGTCATCAGCCTGCTGGGCGCCTTCATGAGCGAGGTCAACGTCAAACTGGAGGAGATGGGCCGCGCGGCTGAAAAGTTAGTGGGCTTCAACCTCATCGACCCCACGGTGTTCTTCGGCATTCTGGTGGGTGCTGCCATCCCGGCGGTGTTCAGCGCCATGCTAATCCTGGGCGTGGACAAAAACGCCCAGCGCATGATCGCCGAGATTCACCGCCAGTTCCGCGAGATCAAGGGCCTGGCCCAGGGCGAGCCCGGGGTTGAGCCCGAGTACAACAAGTGCATCGACATCGCCACCACCGGCGCCCTCAAGGAGCTGATCCCCGCCGGCCTGGTCGCCATCCTGGCCACGCTGGTCGTGGGCTTCATCGGCGGCGTCAACGCCATCGGCGGCTTCCTGCTGGGCAACATCGTCACCGGCCTGCTGCTGGCCCTGTTCATGTCCAACGCCGGCGGCCTGTGGGACAACGGCAAGAAGTACGTGGAAGCCGGCAACATGGGCGGCAAGGGCTCGGAGGCGCACAAAGCCGCCGTCATCGGCGACACCGTGGGCGACCCCTTCAAGGACACCGCCGGCCCCTCCATCAACACCCAGATCACCGTGGTTTCTCTGGTGGCCAGCCTGATGGCCACGCTGTTCCTGCGGTTCAGCATCTTCTGATACGGAGCTTAATCGCACACGCTCTCATCGGTATCACCGC
>JAAZBU010000108.1 GCA_012513645.1 Clostridiales bacterium
AAATTTCATCCACAAAGCACAGCGCGCGCTGTCCCCCGGCCGCGGCATCGGCGATGCGCTTCATGCTGCGGATTTCGGCGATGAAGTAGCTCTCCCCCGCCAGCAGCTGATCGCGGATGGCCATGGATGTGAGCACCTGCGCCCGGCACATGGAAAAGCGCCCGGCAAAGCACAGGTGCAGTGTCTGCGCCAGCACGCAGTTGATGGCCATCGCCTTGATGAAGGTGGACTTGCCCGACGCGTTGGAGCCGGTAATCAGCAGGTGCCGCTGCCAGTGCAAATCGTTGACCACGGCATCGCGCACCAGCGGGTGGCGCAAGCCTTCTGCCTGCACCGCCAGCCCCGGCGTAAACTGCGGCGTGCACAGCTGGCTTGAGCGCGCCTTCAGCTGCGCGATGGTCAGCACGGCGTCCATCTCCCCCACCAGCCGGTACAGGCGGCGCACCTGCTCGCCATGGCGGGACAGCCCCTGCACAATGGCCGTGAAGCTGAGCATATCCAGCATGAACATGATTTTGAGGTAAGGCGTAAGCACATCCCACTCGTGCACCGGCTCGCTGCCAAACAGCGACAGCCAGAAGCGGATGGGCCGCAGCGCGCTGAGCAACCCGCGCAGCTCGGCGGTGTGCGCCGCCAGCGCGGCATCCTCAATCTTGCTCAATTTGCCTGCCGCGTGCAGCACCATGGAGATGTGCCGAAGGGCAACCAGCTCCTTCTCCCAGATGGCCTGGGTGCGGTAGTTGACAAAGGTGTTCAGCGCCAGCGCCAAAATGGCCGCGATGAAAAACGGCTCGTACACAAACCCAAGCAGCGCCAGCAGCGTGGGCAGCACCGCCAGCACCCGGAAGCGCCAGGGCTTGTCCGGCATCTGGTAATCCGCGCTGTACAGGTACCGCCACGCGCCGTGAAACGCCCGGTAGCCGATGCTGCTCAGAATCATCTCCACCCGCAGGCGCAGGGCTTCATCCCGCATAAAGGCGTCGGCCAGCGCGTCGCGCCCGGCCAAAGTTGCCTCATCCGCCCCCTGCTCGCGCAGCACGGCATAGAGCACCTCGCTGCCCACGATGGAGCGGGAGCAGTCAATGCCCCGCAGCAGCAGATCCATCTCCAGGTCATTCCAGGTGGTGTCATCCACCGCCCCAAGCTGCGGCTGCGCCGCCTGGGCTGCCTTCCAGTAAGATGCGATGTCGTGGGACAGGTCGCTGTCCGGCCGGCGCAACGCCTCCGACTTGCCCCACTGCGCGATGAGCAGACGGCGCATCCGCTTGTCCTGGACGCGCTTGACCACCAGATACACCACAGGCAGCAAAACGATGAGCAGCGGGCCGATGTATACAGCAAGGGATGCGGGCATGTGTTCTCCTTTTATTCATTCAACGCATGTGACGCGTTGAACATGATGCTTTATTCTACCACAGTTCACATGGGCAAAGAACAATGAGATGGTTTTGTTACCACGAAATTACAACAGATTACTCCTGCACGAAAAATCCCATCCGCTAACGCGGATGGGAT
>JAAZBU010000109.1 GCA_012513645.1 Clostridiales bacterium
ACTGTTCATGGAGAAAGAGTTCCTTTCGTTAGTGTTGTCGAGCAACAACAGTCTAACCGATTTGACCTCTTTCTCTGCTTTTATCCCTCCTTCCGGTTCGTTGTCCAATATGTATGGTACTCCTACACAACAATTTCACACGTTTTTCACCTTCGGCATGGCTATTCGTCCTCATGTGAGGTATACTCTATCATATCACCTAAACGAAACTACATCAGGAGGTATCCATCTCATGAAAAAACTCATGTCCCTCGTGCTGGCCGCCCTTCTCACCTTCGGTCTGTTTGCCGTGGCGCTGGCTGCGGAGCCGGTCAAACTGGAAAAGCTGCACTTCGAATTCGTCCCCTCCAAAGAGTCGGACGTCATCATCGCCGGCACCAAGAACCTGCCCGAGCTGGTGAAGGCTGAGATGCTCAAGCATGGCTTTGATATCGGCGCGGTCGAAATCTCTGTCGGCACCGACTATAACGCCACTGGCGAAGCCATGGACACCGGCGCGGTGGATGTGGGCTGGCTGCCGGGCGGCACCTATGCCCTTTACTCCGACGGGGTGGACGTGATCCTCACCGCCACGCGCAACGGCCTGAGCAACGACTCTACCGACCCGCGCAGCTGGAACGGCGAAGCCAACAAAACCCTCAAGGACGGCCCGCAGGTCACCTTCTACCGTTCGCTGATCTACGCCACCCCCTCGCCCTACGGCAAGCAGCTGGCCGCCAAGGTCAACGCCGGCGAAGCCCTCACCTGGGACGACCTCAACAAGGCCAGCTGGGGCGTCATGCGCACGTCCTCCTCGGCCGGCTACATCTACCCCACCCTGTGGCTGATGGAAAACTATGACGGCAAAAAGCTGTCCGACCTGTCCAACGTGGCCACCCTGGCCGGTTATGCGGAGGGCTTTGCCCTGGCCGCGGCCGAGACCATTGACATCATCGTCTGCTACGCCGACGGCCGCAACGATTATGACAAGGCCTGGAACATCGCCACCACCGAAAAGGATGAGACCGGCAAGGGCGGCATGGGCCGTGAAAAGTCCATCTGGGAAGAGTTGAACGTCATCGGCGTCACCGAGGGCATCTACAACGACACCGTGGCCATCACCAAGGCCAAGCCCGAGATCTACAACCCCGAGTTCATCAAGGCCCTGCAGGAGAGCCTCATCAGCATCATCAGCACCGAAGAAGGCAAGGCCATCTTCGATGTGTACAGCCACACAGGGTACGCCATGGCCCAGGACAGCGACTATGACGGCGCCCGCAAGGCCCTCGAGGTCGTAAAGTAACTGTTTTTCACCCCGGGGCTGCCGCTATCGCGGCAGCCCCTTTGATGCGTTTATCGCTCGTTTAAGCATAAGGAGACAGTATGATTGAGTTCATCCACACCGGCAAGACCTATCCCGGCGGCGTCCGCGGGCTGGATGATGTCAGCCTGACGATCGGCCGGGGCGAGTTTGTGGCCATCATTGGGCTGTCAGGCGCGGGCAAGAGCACACTGATACGCACCGTCAACCGCATGATTGACGTGACAGACGGGCAGGTGCTGGTGGATGGGGTGGATGTGATGGCCCTCAAGGGGCGGGCGCTGCGGCGCTTCCGCCGCAAGGTGGGCATGATCTTCCAGTCGTTCAACCTGGTCAGCCGCGCCACGGCCATCAAAAATGTGCTGGCCAGCCGTGTGCCGGATATGAATCTGTTTGCCGTGCTGTTGGGCCTGTATACCAGGCAGCAGAAGTTGGACGCGCTGGAGGCGCTGGACCGTGTGGGCATTCTGGACAAGGCATATACGCGCTGTGATCAGCTCAGCGGCGGCCAGCAGCAGCGCGTTGCCCTGGCACGCACGCTCAATCAAAGGCCCAGCATCATTCTGGCTGATGAGCCGGTGGCGGCGCTGGACCCGGTGACCGCCCACCAGGTGATGAGCGATTTCAGGCAGATCAACCGCGAGATGGACATCGCCATTTTGCTCAACATCCACCATGTGGACCTGGCGCTGGACTATGCCGACCGCGTCATCGGTATCCGGGCCGGCAAAATTGTCTACGACGGCCCGTGCGGCGAAGTAACCCAGGAGATACTGGACGACATCTACGGCGGTGCGCCCGCGCCCAAGGTAAAGGATGCGGAGGCCAAGGCATGACAGAGCCAAGACAGCAGTACCGCCCCAATATCCAGGCAGGCGCGCAGTTGGCGGACGCGGCGCCCGTCGTCCGCAAGGCCGAGCCCCGCATCCCTGCCGATCTGTTGGCCCTTGGCCTGGCAGCGCTGGGCGCGGTGGTGTTTGACATCAGTTACCTCACCGGCGAGCCGTTACGCCGGCTGCTGTTCTGGCTGGGGCTGTGCCTGGCTGCGGGCGGACTGCTGTCTTGGCTGATCCACCTGTACCTGCAGCCGGTGCGGGTTACGCTCAACAATGGCCACTGGGTTATGCGGCCTCGCTCACGGCTATTGCTGGTGATGGTGTTTTTGCTGCCCGCCATCTGGCTCTCTTTGCTGGCAACGCGCTTCAACCTGGGCATCATCACCCAGCGCGGGCACCATATGATGGGCATCCTGGGGCGCATTTTCACACCCAATTTTGAGTACTTCGGCAAGGTGTGGCCGCCGCTGCTGGATACCCTCAAGATGTCGCTGGTCGGCTCCGCGCTGGGCAGCTTTTTATCGCTGCCGGTGGCCGTCATGGCCAGCAGCAACATCAACCGCAGCAAGGTCAGCCTGTGGCTGCTTCGCGTCGTCGTCAACGTGGTGCGCACGCTGCCCACGCTGATCATCGCCAGCGTGAGCGCGCTGATATTCGGCCTGGGCACCTTCGCGGGTACGGTGGCCATCACGGTGTTCACCTTTGGGGTGGTCAGCAAGATGCTGTATGAAAGCATCGAGACCATCGACATGGGGCCGTTTGAGGCCATGGAAAGCCTGGGTGCCAGCCGCTTTCAGGCGTTCTGGAGCGCGTGCATGCCCCAGATACTGCCCACCTACCTGTCCCACAGCCTGTACAGCTTTGAGATGAACATCCGCGCTGCCTCCATCCTTGGCTATGTGGGCGCGGGCGGCTTGGGCATCCTGATCAGCGAGCGCGTTGGCTGGCGGGACTATGAGAGCCTGGGCACCGTGCTGGTGGCGCTGTTTGTCACCGTGCTGATCATTGAAAACCTGACCGGCTATATGCGCCGGAAGCTGAGCTGAGGGGGGTTGGCATGCAACAGTCTGAACGCATCCTGAAGCGCTACAACGAACGGCCGCAGACCTGGTGGCGCTACGCGCTGTCATTCCTGGTGGTGGCGGCAGCCTTGCTGTGGTCGGCCATGGGCATTGAGTACAAGGGCATCGCCACCCGCGGCAGCGACGTGGCCTACGGCGTGCTGCACGGCATCTTCAACCCGGATACCGCCGTGCTGTTTGACCCCGGGGAGTATGGCGTGGGCTACCTGCTGTTTGAAACGGCGGCCATCGCGCTGCTGGGCACATTGTTTGGAGCACTTCTGGCCGTCCCCTTCGCCTTCCTCTCGTCCGACCGCATTGTGCCCAAACCCGTCGCCTTTTTGGTGCGCTCCTTCGTGCTGATGGTGCGCACCATCCCCAGCCTGGTGTGGGCGTTGATATGGATCCGCGTCACCGGCCCCGGCGCGCTGTGCGGCGTGGTCACGCAGAGCGTATGTTCCATCGGCATGATCTCGCGCATGTATGTGACAGCCATTGAGGATGTTGATACCCGCATCCTCGAGTCGCTTGACGCCATGGGCTGCACCCGCTTTCAGAAAATCCGCTACGGCATCTTGCCGCAGCTGACCGCCAACATGGTGTCCACCGTCATCTACCGCTTTGACATCAACATCAAGGACGCCGCCACCCTGGGCATTGTGGGCGCGGGCGGCATCGGCGCCAGCTTGATTCAAGCCATCAGCACCCGGCGCTGGGGCATTGTGGGCGCCTTCCTGACCGGCATGATCCTGCTGATGCTGGCGATTGAGTTTGCCTCCACCCGGGCCCGCCGCAAGCTGGCGCACGGGCAGTAACGCATTTTATTTTACCAAATCACAAAACAGAACGGGTGCCCCGCCGGGTCGATCAGCGTAGTCCACTTGTCGTCGCCATATTGCGTATCCGAAAGCCTGGCGCCCAAAGAGAGCGCCAGCTCCACCGCCTGGCGCATGGCGGCCCTGTCCTTCACAGCCAGGTCCAGGTGGGCCTGCTGCTGGGGCGCGCCCGGCTCGTCCGGCCACACCGGGGGGCGGTAGGCCGGGTTTTGCTGGAAGGCCAGCTTGGTGCCGCCGCCGGGCGATACAATGTCCACCCACTCACCGGGCTCCACATGGCCGCGCTGCCAGCCCAGCAAAGCGGCGTAGAAGTCGGCCAGGGCCGCCGCGTCCGGGCACTCCAGCACCAGCGCGTCCAGCGTGATGGCCTGCGCCTGCGGCGCGTGTTTGCCGGGCTTGTCCTTCTCCTCGCGGTGCTTTTTCATCAGCTTGCGGATGTCCGCCTCGCACTTGCCGCACTTGGTGCCCGCACCCGTCATCCGCTGCACGTCCTTATATTTCTCCGCCCCCTTGGCCATGGCACGGAGCACATCGCCCCGGGTCACCTTTTTGCAGGGGCATATCATCTTGTCAACAGCCATTGTTTGCCGTCCTTTCCATGAAGTCCGTGTAGATGATACCCGCTAAAACTGAACGAAAGAGTGAACGCACAGATGAACGAAGGATTTTTTCGTTTCCGCGAAGCTGAATGAAGGAAGCGTAGCGGCGCCTACGCTGACTGAGTAAGGCAAAGCGGAGACGGAAAAAGACGAGTTTATCGAAGCATTAAGGATTGAGTTCAGTGGGAAACACAAAGCGGAACACTGCCCCGCCCGCGGGCGCGTTTTGCGCAGTCAGATCCACGCCGTGGCGCTGGGCAATCTGCCGGGCAATGGCCAGCCCCAGGCCGGACCCGTCCTGGTTTCCGCCGTCGGACGCCTTGTAAAAGCGGTCGAAGATGCGGGGCAGGTCTTCGGGCGCGATGCCCGGCCCTTGATCCGCGATGGTGACGGTGCGCCCCGCCAGCTCCACGCTGACCCGGCCGCCCGGCGGTGAAAACTTGACCGCGTTGCCCAGCACGATCAGCAGCATCTGCCGCAGGCGGGCATAGTCCCCCTGCACGGCCAGCACGGGCTGGTCCATGCGCAGGTCAATCTCCACCCCCCGGGGCTGGGCCAGCCTGCGGGCGCTGCGCACGGCATCGGGCAGCAGCTCGGCCAGGTTCAGCTCCTCCATGTCGATGCGGAAATCCAGGTTTTGCAGGCGGGACAGGTCCAGCAGGTCGTTGACCAGCCGCTCCAGCCCCAGGCTTTCCTGCAGCATCTGCTGGTGGTAGGCGCTCACCTGCTCGGGCTGGCTGACCACATTGTCCCGCAGCGCCTCCAGCGAGCCGCGGATCACCGTCACCGGCGTGCGCAGCTCGTGGGAGATATTGGCCACAAACTCGCTGCGCAGTCGCTCCAGCTTTTCACCCTCCTGCTTGGCATCCTCCAGCCGCACGCTCAGGATGTCGATGGCGCCCGCCAACTCGCCGATCTCATCCGCCTGGCGGATGCCGGTGCGCGCGGTGTAGTCGCCTGCGGTCAACGCCTGGGCGGTGCCGCGCATGCGCTTGAGGGGGCGGGCCATCCAGCCGGCCGTCAACCAGGAGAGCAGCGCGCTCACCAGCAGCCCCGCGCCCATGCTGATCAGCAGAATGTTGGTGCCGCCCGCCGCCGCCTGCTGCACCCCCTCCACGGGGGCATGCAGCAGCACGGCGCCGATCACCCGGCCATTTGACTCGATGGGCGCGCCCACGGTCAGCGTGGGGGTGTCCAACAGCGTGCTGAACCCCTCGCTGAACACATGCTCGCCCCGGAACACCCGCTCCACCACCTGCTCGGCGTGCTCGGGCAGGTCGGCATAGTTGTAGCTGCGCTGCCCGCGGCCGCTGGTGAGCAGTTGAAGGTTGGCATCCACCACCCAGGCGTTGCCCGAGGTGAGGTCGTCCAGCATGTGCAGCGAAGGGCCCATGCCGCCCCGCTGCCCCATGCCCCGGCCGGGGCCCGAAATCGCCATATCCCCGGCGTAGGCCGCCGCGATAGCGTCCGCCTGGGCGTGCATCTGCGCCTTTTTGCTGTCCAGGCTGTAGTTTTTAAACAGCGTGTAGAACAGGCCGCCCATCAGCAGCGCAAACAGCAGCAGCGCCGCGAAAAACGCCAGGCTCAGCTTGAAGGCAATCTTATGTCGCATCGTCCGCCACCTCAAACTTGTAGCCCACGCCCCAGATGGTCCTGATCTCCCAGCCTGGGTGGGGGATCTCATCCAGCTTGGCGCGCAGGCGCTTGATGTGGGAGTCCACCGTGCGGCTGTCGCCGTAATAATCGGTGCCCCACAGCATGTTGAGCAGCTGCTCGCGGGCATACACGCGCCCCGGCGCGCTGACCAGCGTCCACAGGATCTCCAGCTCCTTGCGGGTGAGGGGCACGGGGCGCCCATCCACGCTGACCTCGTAGTTGTCCAGGTCCACCCTCAGGCTGCCTTGCTCCAGCACCTGCCTGTCCTTGGCCTCGCCCCGAGCCATGCGCCGCAATACCGAGCGCACACGCGCCATCACCTCGGCGGGCGAAAAGGGCTTGACGATGTAGTCGTCCGCCCCGGTATCCAGCCCCATGATCTTTTCAAAGTCCTCCCCCCGGGCGGTGATCATGATGACCGGGGTATCGGAGGTGCGGCGGATCTCCCGGCAGACGGCAAAGCCATCCACCTGGGGCATCATGACATCCAGCAGCACCACATCAGGCCGGTGCTGCTCAAACAGCGCCAGCGCCTGCCGCCCATCCCGGGCGATCAGCACCTCATAGCCTTCCTTCTTGCTGTACTCGGCCAGAATGTCGGTGATCTGCTTGTTGTCATCGGCGATTAATACGGTGACCATTGCCATACCTCCATGGGGCTGATCTCTATATAATTTCATTATACCGCAAAACAATTGATTGTGTCTGTCTGAAAATGATCGGGTGGGTATAATACCTTTGACATTGCTTTCAAGGAGGACCAACGCTATTTTTAACTGGTTTGGCGGCAGGGGCAACTCCCTGCCCATGGCACAGGCCATGGAAAACATCAAGGGCGACACATCCATCCGCCTGGTGGACGTGCGCAGCCCCGAGGAATACCGCGACGGGCACATCCCGGGCAGCATCTCCATCCCGCTGGATCAACTGAGCCGCATCGAGCAGCTGATCCCGGACAAGAATGCCACCATCTACGCCTACTGCCACAGCGGCTCGCGCAGCGGCATGGCCGTGGGCGCGCTGGGCCGCATGGGCTACACCAACGCCAAGAACATCGGCGGCATCATGAGCTACCGCGGGCAATTGGCACGCTGACCCTGCAAGGAGGACCCCCTGATGAAAAAGCTGACCCTGCTGGCAGCACTCCTGGCCCTGGCCATCGGCCTTGCCGCCTGCACGCCCGCCGCCCCCACGGCCACCCCGGCAACCACCGTTGCCCCGGCTGCTACCGAAGCGCCCGCTACGCAGGCACCCTCAGCCCAGCCGGCCGCCAAGGCCGAGTACCGCCAGCTGACGGCCGAGCAGGCCAAGGCCCGCATGGACAGCGGCGACGAGGTGATCATTCTGGACGTGCGCACCCCTGAGGAGTATGCCCAGGGGCACATCCCGGGCGCCGTGCTGCTGCCGGTCAGCAATATCGGGGCGGACACCGCCGAGCTGCTGCCCGACAAGAACGCCGAGATTCTGGTCTACTGCCGCAGCGGCAACCGCAGCCGCCAGGCCGCCAACGCGCTGGTAGGCATGGGCTACACCGCCGTGTACGACTTTGGCGGCATCGGCAGCTGGCCCTACGACATCGTGACGGAATAACACCTGACCCGTTATCAAGCCCCGCCCTCTTTGCGAAGGCGGGGCTTGTGGTATACAGGGGTCAGGGCCGCGTCCGCCGGGCTGCCTGTCCATTCTACGCCATCATGATGGCAAAAGTGTGTCTTTCTCGGTAAGAATTGGCGGCGGCTACAGCCCGGTCACCCACATCATCAGGGGGATGGTCGCCACGCACAGCAGCGTGGTGAGGGATACCGCGGTGGCGGCGTACACGCTGTCCTTATCATACTTTTCGGCAAACAGCTGCACGGTGACGGCAGAGGGCATCATGAAGCCCAGCGTCACGATATTCAGCGCCATGCCCGTAAAGCCCAGCGCCCTTAAAACCAGCCACGCCGCCAGCGGCACCGCCAGCAGGCTCAGCCCGCTGCCCACCCACAGGCTGCCGTCGCGCAGCAGCTGGGGCCTGAGCTCATACAGCCGCGCCCCTGCCAGCAGCATGCCCAGCGGCGTGGTCAGGCTGCCCAGCTGGCTGAACAGCGACACAAAGGGCACGGGCAGCCGGATTTGAAAGTAGATCAGCACCAGCGCCGCCAGCGTGGACAGAAACCCAATGTTCATCAATGCCTTGAGGGGGTTGGCCTGCCGGCCCGCGAACAGGATGTGGAAGGCCGTCCACCCGGCCACATTAAACGCAGCGATAAACCCGGACAAGTAGGCCACGCCCAGGTCGCCGTACAGCGCCTGCACGATGGGGATGCCCATGAAGGCGGCGTTGGGCAGCATGACCATGGCGGCAAAGGCTGCCCGGCGGTCGGGCTGCACGGTGCGGCCGCTTACGGCATACAGGCCCACGCCGCCCGCGGACAGCAGCACCGCGGATACCAGCAGAATGCGCCAGAAGCTGTCCAGCGCCTCGGGCGGATAATCCTTTTGCGAGATCATCAGCACCAAGGCGGGCATGGCCACCTGCAGCACGATGGCGTTCACGCCCTTGATCACCGGGGCGCTCAGCACATCCCGCCGGCGCAGCCACAGGCCGACCAACGCGATGCCCAGCATCATCAATATCTGATAAACCGCCGTCAGTATGTCCATGTTCCTCCGAAGCCCGGCCCTGTCAGGGCGCCGGCCGCCCCTTCCACGCCATGCCAAAGATGATGCCGCACACGCCGCCGGCAATATGCGCCAGCTGGGATACATTGTCCTGCCCAAACAGGCCGCCCGCCAGCTCGCCGCCCAGGTAAATCACCGCCACCACAATCAGCGTGAGCGGCACCTTGCCGCCCGTGCGCCCGGCCAGCGCCGACAGCATGATCAGCATGAACACCACGCCGCTGGCCCCCAGGCCGGCCGTGCCGGGGGACAGCACGATGTGCGCCAGCCCCGTGATCAGCGCGGTCAGCACGATCATGATGAGGTAGCGCCCGGCACCGTAATGCTTTTCCACCATGGGGCCCAGCACCAGCAGCAGGCTCATGTTGCCGGCATAGTGGGCAAAGTTGGCGTGCCCCAGCACATGCAGCACCAGCCGCAGGTAGCCCAATACATCGCCCGGCCTGAACCGGTACACGCTGAACAGCGCGCGGTTGGACGCCCCGCCGGTCAATCCATTGAGGAGCAATGCAATCAGCGACAGCCCGGCAAAGCCCAGCGTGACGGGCGAGCTGAGCTCCACCCACCGGCCGATGTCCCAGCGCTTGCGTGTGGTCATGGTGTTCCTCCTGTGGATATAAGTGCAGCACATGCAGATGTATATGGTGTCCGGCGCTATCCTAACAAGGCGCGGGGCGGGTGTCAATCAATATGCAGCCTGAATACATGGTGCTTACACCCGCGCCGGGTATACTATCCCGGAAGGCCGGTACCATCGGAATTGGCGCCGGTACAGACGGAGGAACAGCATGCCGGACAAGCAGCACTATGCCCTGTTCAATGCCATTGCGCCTGTGTACGGGCTGTTTTATCGCCGGCAGGTGGCCAATTTTCGCCGCGTGCTGCACCGGGCCGCGGGCAGGCTGGATGTAGCCCGCTATGCCAGCACGCTGGACGTGGGCTGCGGCACCGGCGCGCTGTGCGCAGCGCTGCACGAGCGGGGCCTTGCCGTCACAGGGGTAGAGCCGGCGGTCGGCATGCTGCGTCTGGCACAAAAGAACCTGCGCGGCAAGGGGATTGCCCTGCATGAGGCCAATGCCCTTCATGGCCTGCCCTTTGCGGACGGCCAGTTTGACCTGGTGTTTGTCTCCTACGTGGCCCACGGCCTGCAGCCGCAGGACCGCCAGCGCCTGTACCGGGAGATGCGCCGCATCAGCCGCCATGCCGTCATTATCCACGATTTCAATTTGGTGCGCAGCCCGGTCATTACCATGCTTGAGCGCATGGAGGGCAGCGACTACTTCCGCTTCATCCATACCGCGGCGGATGAGCTGCGCGATTGCCGGCATGAGCAGGCCGCCTGCTTTGCCAGGGTGGAGTCGTTTGCGGTGGGCAAAAGGGCCAACTGGTATGTGGGATGGGCGGACGGCGGCTGAATTGACTCGCTTCCTTACTGCATCAACAAAGCTGGACAGCGGCCGCGAACCGTTGTCCAGTTTTGTTGACGATCATCCTAAATGTATGCCAAGAGCGACGAGTTTCGGGTCAGCCTTCCTCGGATGGTTCCCCCCGGCATGCCCTGTCCATCGCCCGGGCGGCCTCCTTGCCCGCGCCCATGGCCAGTATGACCGTGGCCGCCCCCGTCACGGCATCGCCGCCCGCCCACACATAGGGGCGCGTGGTCTGGCCTTGGCCGTCCGCCCGGATGCAGCCGCGGCTGTTGGTATCAAGGCCGGGGGTGGTGCGGGTCAGCATGGGGTTGGGGTCGGTGCCAATGGCGATGATCAAGGTGTCGATGTCCAGCTCAAACTCGCTGCCCGGCTGTTCGATGGGCCGGCGGCGGCCCGAGGCATCCGGCTCGCCCAAGGCCATCTCGATGCAGCGCAGGCCCTTGACCCAGCCGTTTTCGCCCAAAATGGCCACCGGCGCGCTGAGCGTGCGGAAAATGACGCCCTCCTCCTGCGCGTGGTGCACCTCCTCGCGGCGGGCAGGCATCTCCTCCAGCCCGCGGCGGTACACGATGGTGACCGACTCGGCGCCCATGCGGCGGGCGCTGCGCGCGGCATCCATGGCCACGTTGCCGCCGCCCACCACCGCCACGCGCTGGCCCTTGAAGATGGGCGTGGCCGCCCCCGGCTCATACGCCTTCATCAGGTTGATGCGGGTGAGGTATTCGTTGGCGCTGAGCACGCCGTTGAGGCCCTCGCCCGGGATGCCCATAAACCGCGGCAGCCCGGCGCCCGAGGCGATGTACACCGCCTCGTAGCCATCCTCAAACAGCTCGTCCACCGTCAGGGTCTTGCCGATGACGATGTTGCAGCGCACGTCCACGCCCAGGGCGGTCAGGTTCTCCACCTCGCGGCGCACGATGGCCTTGGGCAGGCGGAACTCCGGGATGCCGTAGGTCAGCACGCCGCCCGGCTCGTGCAGCGCCTCAAAGATGGTCACCCGCCAGCCCAGGCGCGCCAGCTCGCCCGCACAGGTCAGCCCGGAGGGCCCGGCCCCCACCACGGCGGCACGCCGGCCATTCCAGGGGATCTGCTGGGGCACGGGGCAGGCACCGCTCTGAAAATAATCCGCCGCGTAGCGCTCC
This sequence comes from Clostridiales bacterium, assembly GCA_012513645.1. Taxonomy (GTDB): domain Bacteria; phylum Bacillota; class Clostridia; order Christensenellales; family Aristaeellaceae; genus UBA1038. The sequence continues at coordinate 11,525 of JAAZBU010000109.1, forward strand.
AGGTTGCCGATGCCCACCGGCTCGCCCTTGATGCCGCGCACGCAGCGCTGCTCGCACTGGCTCTCCTGCGGGCACACGCGGCCGCACACAGCGGGCAGCGCCGTATCGCGCGACAGGATGTTCCACGCGCCCTCGTCATCGCCCTGGGCAATGCAGCCGATAAAGCCGGGGATGTCAATGCCCACCGGACAGCCGTCCACGCAGGGCCGGTACTTGCACTGCAGGCACCGCGCGGCCTCCTCGCGGGCCATGGCGGCATCGTAGCCGGTGGCCACCTCCTGAAAGTCACGGGCCCGCTCCTGCGGGTTGCGGGCGGGCAGGGGCACGCGCTTGGGCTGCGCCATCATCTTATCTCCTTTTGAAACAGGCGGCAGGCATCCTCGCGCGCATGCTGCTCAAAGGGCAGGTACATGCGGCTGCGGGCGATGGCCTCGTCAAAGTTGATCAGGTGGCCGTCAAAGTCCGGCCCGTCCACGCAGGCAAAGCGCGTCTGGCCGTCCACCGTCACCCGGCAGCCGCCGCACATGCCCGTGCCATCCACCATGATGGAGTTCATGCTCACAACGGTCTTTACGCCAAAGGGCCTGGTGGTGGCCGCTACAAACTTCATCATCGCCAATGGGCCGATGGTAATCACCTGGTCGTAGCGCTCGCCTGCCTCCAACCACTCCTGCAAGGCGTTGGTCACCAGCCCCTTTTCGCCATGGCTGCCGTCGTCGGTCATCACGCGCAGGCGGTCGGACACCTGGCGGAACTGCTCCTCCAGTATCACCAGATCCCAGCTGCGAAAGCCGATGATGCTGTGCACCGTGGCGCCCATGCGGTGCAGCGCCTTGGCCGCCGGGTAGGCAATGGCGCAGCCCACGCCGCCGCCCACGATGCATACCTTTTTGAGGCCCTCCAGCTCGCTGGGCGTGCCCAGCGGCCCCACAAAGTCGTGCAGGGACTGCCCGGCCTGCAGCTGATCCAGCTCCATGGTGCCGGCACCCACCACCTGGTAGATGATGGCCACCGTGCCCAGCTCGCGGTCCACATCGGACACGGTAAAGGGCATGCGCTTGCTGCGCTCCCCGGCGCGCAAAATAATAAACTGCCCCACCTGCGCCTTGCGCGCCACCAGCGGCGCATGGATGACCATGCGGGCCACCGTGGGGTTCAGCTGTTCCTTTGAAATGATCGGATACATATTTGCTCCTTATGTATGTTGGTCGGGCGTTCGGGAGAAACACAAAGCAAAAACAGCCGCTCGCACAACCCTCACTGCGCCCAAAGGCGCTCAATCCGTTTGCTATCCTAAACATTCGCGGCCTTTCTGTCAATGCACCAAGGGACGGCGCGGTGGCTTGACAGCCGGCCCCTTGGCCGCTACAATTCGCACAAACCCGTGAGGGAGCGAAGTAGCCGGCAAGGCGACCAGCACAGAGAGCCGCGGATGGTGCAAAGCGGCCTGCGAGCAGCCGGTGAATGGACTCCTGAGGGCGGGGCCGAACGCGCAAGCCAGTAGGTCTCGACGGGATCCGCACCCGTTATCATGGCGGCATATATGTTTGTATATGGAACGAGAGGGCCTTTGGCCAATTTGAGTGGTACCGCGGTTACACCGCCTCAAGCAGATGCTTGGGGCGGTTTTGGTTATTCATCACAACCAAAGTATGTATGACCGATACTGAACGAAGGAACGTATGACTGATACTGAACGAAGGAGTTCAGTATATGAGAGGGGGCTGATAAGGATGCGCGAGACTGGGCTTGCGTGCTCCTGGGCGGTAACGGGATGCTTGGACCCGGAGCCCAAACACAGAAAAAACATGATAAAAAGGAGTACCCCCATGAAAAAGATTTCTGCCCTTATTCTGTCCCTGATGCTCATTCTCTCCCTGCCCGCAGCGCTGGCGGACGACCCCAGCTTCCAGGTGGGCATCGCCCAATTCGCCGTGCACGGCTCGCTGGACAACTGCCGCGAGGGCTTCATCCAGGGCATGCTGGAGCAGGGCTTTGAAGACGGCGTCAACGTCTTCTACGACTACCAGAACGCCCAGGCCGACATGGGCCTGGCCGCGGGCATCGCCAGCAAGTTTGTCAGCAGCGGCTACGACCTGATTGCCGCCATCGCCACCCCCATGGCCGTGGTGAGCGTGAACACCGCCGACGGCAAGATCCCGGTGATCTACAGCGCCGTCTCCTCCCCCAAGGATTCCGGCCTGGCCAATGAACAGGGCCTGGGCGAGGGCCTGACCACCGGCACCAGCGATGAGCTGCCCGTGGAAAAGCAGCTGCAGACCATCCGCGCCCTGCAGCCCGACGCCAAGGTAATCGGTATCCTCTACACCCTCAGCGAGACCAACTCCGCCGTGCAGGTGAAGCAGTATCAGGACCTGGCGCCCAAGTACGGCTTCACGGTGGAGGCAACGGGCATCACCACCGGGGCCGATGTGCCCCTGGCCGCCCCTGCCCTGCTCAAGAAGGTCGACCTGGTGACCATGGTGCTGGACAACACGGTGGTGCAGTACCTGGACGCCGTGCTGGACGCGGCGGAGCCGCTCAAAAAGCCCGTCTACGGCAGCGAAATCGAGCAGGTGGTGCGCGGCTGCGTGGCCGCCGAGGGGCTTGATTACTTCGCCCTGGGCCGCCAGACCGGCCACCTGGCCGCCCGCGTGCTGATGGGCGAGGACGCATCGCAGATTCCCTACGAAACCATCAGCGAAAGCGCGCTGTACTACAACCCCCAGGCGCTGGAAGCGCTGGGCTTGACCCTGCCGGAAGACCTGCTGGCCAGGGGGACGGATGTGACGGCCGCAAAATAATGAAAAAGCAGGAAGTTTAATTCGGAATTCGGAATACGGAATTCGGAATAAGGCTCGCCGCACAACTCCCTTGAAAACCATGCCCTAACCTTAGGCTGGGCCATGTCCTGACTTGTACATTACTCGCTGACTTGTTCGTTCTTTATTCCGAATTCCGAATTCCGATTTCCGCATTTTTATCCGGAGGTATTGCATTGCTCTCAACCTTCCTTGCCACATTGCCCAGCACGCTGGAGCAGGGCCTGCTCTACGCCGTGCTGGCATTGGGCATCATGATCACCTACACCATCCTGGATTTTCCCGACCTCACGGTGGATGGCTCCTTTCCCCTGGGCGGCGCGGTATCCACCACGCTGCTGCTCCGGGGGTGGGACCCGCTGGCCGCGCTGCTGGCCGCCACGGCCTGCGGTGCGCTGGCCGGGCTGTGCACCGGGCTGATTCACGTCAAGCTGCGGGTGCGGGCGCTGTTTTCGGGCATCATCATGATGACGGCGCTGTACTCCATCAACCTGCGCATCACGGGCGGCAACGCCCTGCTGTCCATCCCCCGCACAGCATCCACCCTGTTTCGCAACAACGCGGCGGCCGACCTGCTGCCCCCCTGGCTGCGGGTGCCAATCATCGCCGGCCTGTTGGTGCTGGCGCTCAAGGTGTTGCTGGATCTGTTTTTGTCCACGCGGGCGGGCTACCTACTGCGGGCGGCCGGCGACAACGAAACCGTGGTTACAGCGCTTGGCCGCGACAAGGGCAATGTGAAAATCGCCGGCCTCACCATGGCCAACGCGCTGGTGGCGCTGTCGGGCGCGGTGGTATGCCAGGAGCAGCGGCTGTTTGAGGTCTCCATGGGCACGGGCACCATGGTGCTGGCGCTGGCCTCGGTCATCATCGGGGTTAACCTGTTCCGCCGGGTAGAGCGCGTGCGCCCCACCACCGCGGTGATCGCGGGCAGCATCCTCTACAAGGTGTGCGTGGCCTTTGCCATCGCCTGTGGGCTGTCCCCCATGGACATGAAACTGGTGACGGCGGCGCTGTTCCTGGGCATTTTGGCCTCGGGCTCCCTGAAGCGAAAGGAGAAGGCCCATGCTTGAGCTGCGGCAGATCGACAAGGTATACAACCCCGGCACCGTGCGGGAGATCGGCCTGTTCAGCGATTTTTCGCTGACCGTGCCCAAGGGGCAGTTCGTATCGGTGGTCGGCTCCAACGGCTCGGGCAAGACCACGCTGCTCAACATCCTGTGCGGCTCCCTGCCGCCCGACAGCGGCCAGGTGCTGCTGGACGGGCAAGATATCACCCGGCAAAAGGAGCACCTGCGCGCGCGGCGCTTTGCCCGCATCTACCAGAACCCGGCGCTGGGCACCTGCGCCAAGATGTCCATCCGCGAAAACATGGCGCTGGCCGACAACAAGCGCCGCCGCATGAACCTGCGCCCGGGCACCGACAGAAGCCGGCTGCCGCTGTGGCGGCAGATGCTGGCCGAGCTGGGCCTCGGGCTGGAAAACATGATGGAGGCAAGGGCCGGCAGCCTGTCGGGCGGCCAGCGCCAGGCGCTGGCGCTCACCATGAGCCGGCTGACGCCGGTGGATTTCCTGATACTGGATGAGCACACCGCGGCGCTGGACCCCAAGGCGGCGGACATCATCATGCACCTAACCGACCGCATGGTGCGCGAAAGCGGCCTGACCGCCATCATGGTGACCCACAACCTGCGCTTCGCGCTGGATTATGGCGACCGCCTGCTGATGATGCACCAGGGCCACGCGGTGCTGGATGTGCGCGACGAGGGCAAGCGGCGGCTGGAGATGGAAGACCTGCTCCGGCTGTTCAACGAGATCAGCGTGGAGTGCGGCAACTGAATCGGGGCAGGACATTCTTTCCACAGGGCGCCCGGCTGTGATATGCTGACAGCATATTCATGAGGAGGGCGCCGTTTTGATTCGCATCACCAACATCCGCGTATTGCCCGAAGGCGGCGATGAGGCCGCGCTGGCGGAGGCGCTGCGCCGCCTGCGGCTGGGGCCGCAGGATGTGATCAGCCTGCGCATCGCCAAAAAGAGCGTGGACGCCCGCGACAAGGGCGATCTGCGGCTGGTGTACGCGGTGGATGCAGTACTCAAGCGCGATGAGGCCGCCTGGCTGCGCCACCTCAAGCTCAAGGACGCTCAACTGGCGGAGGCACCGCCGCGCCTGCATATCCCCCGGGCTCTGCCCCTGGCACATCGCCCGGTGGTGGCCGGGCTGGGCCCTTGCGGCCTGTTTGCAGCACTTTACCTGGCGCGGGCCGGCCTGCGGCCCCTGGTGCTGGAGCGGGGCAAACCCGCCCACGAGCGCGGGCGCAGCGTGGGCCTGCTGTACCGGCAGGGTGTACTGGACCCGGAGAGCAACATACAGTTTGGCGAGGGGGGTGCCGGCGCCTTTTCCGATGGCAAACTGACCACCGGCATCAAGGACCCGTTGTGCCGCGAGGTGCTGGAGATATTGGTGGCCCACGGCGCGCCCGAAAGCATTTTGTGGCTGGCGCGCCCCCACATCGGCACCGACCGGCTGCCCCGCGTGGTGGCCTCCATCCGCCGCGAGGTTGAGGCCCTGGGCGGCGAGGTGCTGTTTAATACCAAGTTGAGCGGCGTGCACCTGGCGCAGGGCAGCCTGCAGGGCATCCAGGCCGTCCGGGGCGACGAAACCATCCAGATCGACACCCGCCACCTGATCCTGGCCCTGGGTCACAGCGCGCGGGACACCCAGCGCATGCTGTACGATGCCGGGCTGCACATGATAGCCAAGCCCTTTTCCATCGGCCTGCGGCTGGAGCAGCGGCAGGCCGTCATCGACCGCGCCCAGTACGGCCCCTCGGCCGACATTGCCTGGCTGCCGCCGGCGGAATATCACCTCAGCCACCGGCTGCCCGACGGGCGGGGGGTCTATACCTTTTGCATGTGCCCGGGCGGCAAGGTGGTCAACGCCTCCAGCGAGCCCGGGCGCCTGTGCGTCAACGGCATGAGCACCTACCGCCGCAACGGCGAAAATGCCAACGCCGCCATCTTAGTGGACGTACGCCCTGAGGACTATGGCGGCGACCCCATGGCCGGCTACGACTATCAGCGGCATTGGGAAGAAACGGCCTTCCGGCTGGGGGGCGAGGGCTACCGCGCGCCCGCCCAGTTGGCGCAGGATTTTGTGCAGGGCGTGCCCTCGCCTGCGCTGGGCCCTGTGCGCCCCACGCTGCTACCCGGCGTCACCCTGACCGACCTGAGCCTGGCCCTGCCGGACTATGCCGTGGCAGGAATCCGGGCGGCGTTGCCTGTCTTTGGCCGCAAACTGCACGGGTTTTATGCCGATGGCGCGGTGCTGACCGGGGTGGAAACCCGCTCCTCCTCCCCGGTGCGCGTGCCCCGCGGCCCGGACGGGCAGGGCAGCATCCCCGGCATCTATCCGGCAGGCGAGGGCGCCGGCATGGCCGGGGGTATCATGTCCGCCGCGGTGGACGGCCTGCGCATGGCGCAGAAGGTGGCCGGGTTTGTCTGACACATGCAACTATATGCATCAAGGCGGAGCAAGGTACTGTCAAATCGTGTTCGCAACTTCGGACTCCGGTAGCCATGTCATGCTGCCTGGGTGTTAACTGGTACGAGCGATTCCTCGCTCAGGTACGACCTTGAAACCGACCAATCTTCCGAGTACTC
>JAAZBU010000110.1 GCA_012513645.1 Clostridiales bacterium
GACAATGCGGAATGCGGAATGAAGAATTCGGAATGAAAGTTCGGAAGGAAGAAACCGCAAGGACGGATTGTCACAAGCACAAGGAGGCAGGGAGTTTCCGAGCGCGGGAACGAGCGAAGGAAACACAAGCCGAATTGAGGGGGTAGGGCAACTTATCCCACGCACCGGACGCAAGCGGAGCCTGTGAGGCGCGGGGCAAGAGCGAGACGAGGGGCAACCCGAGGGAAGCAAAGGCCAGGCGCAGGTGGATCGGGCGAGCACGCAGCGGACAACTGACGGAGGGACCGGAAACAGGGTAGACGCCCTGAGGACGGAAGCGCCTCCGGGAGAGCCGGGAGGCTCTGAGGGACAGGGTAGCAACTGTTCCGGCGCAGGGGACGGCCCGAGGGAAAGAGCCGAGGGAACGCCTGCGAGAAGACCGAGGGATACAAGGCTGCGAGGGGATGTGGAAGCAAACCTGAGCGCCGCTCCTGAGGGACAGGCCGAAGGCGGAGCGAACGGGGGAGAGACCGCGAGCAAGGCCCAAGGACAGCCACAATTTCCGGTGGCAAAGGCGAAGGGGATCACCTGTATCCATCCCGAACACAGAAGTTAAGCCCTTCAGCGCCGATGGTACTTGGCGGGAAACTGCCCGGAAGAGTAGGTCGTCGCCGGATCCCAAGCAGGACACCCCCTCAAAGGGGTGTCCTTTCACTTTGTACGGGTGCGCTGCGCGCTGTATCAGCCTCCATTGCTGGGCAGCCGGGGGCACCGGCTGGTTTTACAGATTTTTTACATGGTGGCGTTGGCAAGCTGTCGTATCTATGTTATGATATGCACAGAATGAGAGGGACTATATGATACGTACCGGTACTGTAGTAAAAGAAGAGGACAGAGGTGTTTTGGTTAGCTTTGAGCGCCTGGCCGCCTGCCACGGCTGTAATGCCTGCGGCCGCGAGAAGCAAACCACCACCGTTTTTGTATATGGCAAAGCCAGCCGGGGCGACCGTGTGTCGGTCCAGATGCCCGATGCACAGGTGCTCAAGGCCTCGGCGGTGATGTATCTGATCCCCCTGGTGGGCCTGATTGCCGGCCTGTATGTGGGCGGGGTGATGTCTGCCTGGCGCGACCTGGGCATGGTGCTTGGTGGGCTGGTCGGCCTGATTCTCAGCGCCCTGCTGCTGAAGATGACCGACAGGCGCCTGGGCACACGCAGCGCCTGGCAGCCGCGGATCGTCGCGATCAACCCCGAGCAAGAGGTGGATAATAGCTTTCTATGCGCCAAGGGAGCAGAGTAGGCGCATCGGATTGTTGTATGCGGCGCCGCTGTGGCGGACGCCGATAAGTTGAACGCAATACGCAGCTGCTCGTCGGGCGGGCTGACGGAATATCTATGAGGAGGTATTTGTGGCAAATCAGTCAAAATTGAAAATCATACCGTTAGGCGGCATTGATGAAATTGGCAAAAATATAACAGCCATCGAGTGTGATGGTGACATGATCGTAATCGATTGTGGGTCCACCTTTCCCAAGGAGGACATGTTGGGCATTGACCTGGTGATTCCGGACATCAGCTACCTGGTGGCCAACAAGGATAAGCTGCGGGGGTTTGTCTTTACCCACGGCCATGAGGACCATATCGGGGCAACCCCCTATGTGCTGGCCAAGGTGCCCGCGCCCATCTTTGGCACCCGCCTGACGCTGGCGCTGATTGAAAGCAAGCTGCGTGAGCACCGCGTGACGGGCATTGAGGCGGTGACCGTGGCGCCGCGGCAGACGGTGCAGTTGGGGTGCTTCTCCATCCAGTTTATCCGGGTGAATCACTCCATCGCCGATGCCTGTGCGCTGGCCATCACTTCACCTGCCGGCACCATTGTGCATACCGGTGACTTCAAGATCGACTACACGCCGCCGGACGGTCAGGTGACCGACCTGAGCGCGCTGGCCGCCGTAGGCGACCGGGGCGTGCTGGCCCTGATGTGCGAGAGCACCAACGTGGAGCGCGCCGGCTACACCATGAGCGAGCGCAAGGTGGCGGAGACCTTCACCGAGCAGATCAGCACGGCGACGGGCCGGGTGATCATCGCCATGTTCTCCAGCAACATCAACCGCGTGCAGCAGGTGGTATCCTGCGCGCTGCAGTATGGCCGCAAGGTCTGCTTTGTGGGCCGCAGCATGGTCAATACCTCCACCGTGGCGATGGAGCTGGGGCTGCTGGAGATTCCGCGCGAGCATATCCTGGAGATGGACGACCTGAACAACTACCGGGACGACCAGATTCTGGTCATCACCACCGGCTCCCAGGGCGAGCCCATGAGCGGCCTGACCCGCATGGCGTTCTCAGAGCACCGCAAGCTGCAGATCAAGGCGTCCGACAAGGTGATCATCTCCTCCTCGCCCATCCCCGGCAACGAGGTATTTGTATCCCGGGTGATCAACCAGCTGTACCGCTGCGGGGCCGAGGTGATCTACGAGGCGATGGCCGATGTGCACGTCTCCGGCCACGCCTGCCAGGAGGAGCTCAAGCTCATGCACACGCTGGTGCATCCGCAGTATTTCATCCCCATCCACGGCGAGTACCGCATGCTCTGGCAGCATGCCGAGCTGGCCGAAAGTATGGGCATGGCGCGGGAAAACATCATCCTGCCCGAAAACGGCCAGGTGATTGAGATGAACCAGGATTCGCTGGCGCTGTCGGGCATTGTGCCCACCGGCACCGTGCTGGTGGACGGCCTGGGCATTGGCGATGTGGGCAACGTGGTGCTGCGTGACCGCAAGCATCTGTCGCAGGACGGCCTGATCATCGTGGCCATGGCCTTTGACCGCACCAACGGCGTGCTGGTGTCCGGGCCGGATGTCATTTCCCGCGGGTTTGTGTATGTGCGGGAGAATGAGGACATCATCGAGGGCATCCGCGATGTGGTGCGCACCATCATCCGCTCCTACGACCGCATCGAGGGCAGCGACTGGCCGGGCATCAAGAACCGCATCAAGGACGAGCTGCGCCGCTACATCTACGAGAAGATCAAGCGCAACCCCATGATACTGCCCGTGATTGTTGACCTGGGTTGAGTATGGTATACTTTGGGGGCTGAACATCAGCCCCCGATTTTCTTTTTTGGATCATTACAGGAGACAGTATGAACTACGATACCGCCCATTTGCTGGCCCGCCAGATTGAGGAAAGCGACGAGTGCCGCGAGTATAGACGGCTGAAAGAAATCGTCGAGGAGAGCGATACCACCCGCGCCCTGCTCAAGGAGTATAAGCGCCTGCAGATGCTTTTGCAGATGTCATCTTTGGGCAGCCAGGGCATGCCCTCCGACGAGATGAACCGTTTTTCCCAGATATCCTCGCTGCTGTACGCAGGCACGGACACATCCCAATACCTGCTGGCCGAGATGCGCCTGCAGCAGATGATGGCGGATATCTTTGGCATGCTGACCAAGGCAGCCGGGCTGAGCATGGAACTGCCCGGCGTGCAGTGAGGCATCGCGCGTGAAAAGATCAGGACCGCCCAAGGACTATACCTTCGACAGCCTGCACCATGAGCGGGAGTACGGCCTGTACTGGTACTCCTGGATATGGCATCTACTGCGCCCGGTGCTGATTGGCGTGTGCGCCCTGTTGTTGCTGCTGGGCCTGGTATCATTTGCGTGGGGGCAGGTGAGCGCCGCCTATGTGGACCCGGTGGACCCGCAGAGCACGGCGGAAATTAAGTTCACCGTCAAATCCGGCGAGAGCCTGACCCGCGTGGCCGCCAACCTGCAGACGCAAAACCTGATCCGCAACCGCTCGGTCTTTAAGTACTATGCGGATTTTCTGGGCTTTGGCCAGAAGATTCAGGCAGGGGAATACACCCTGAGCCGCGCGATGACCATCGGCGACATCGCCGAGCAGCTGACCGCGGGCGACGGCCGCCCCGTGGTGCGGGACATCACGGTGATTCCCGGGTGGACCATCGAGGATATCGCCAACTACCTGGTCAAGGAGAAGGTGCTGGCGGACGCGGCCTCCTTTCTGGCCAAGTGCAAGACGGGCGACGCATACAGCGCCTATTACTACGTGGCCGATGTCATCCGCTCGGGCACCGTGCCCCAGCGCAAGTACGCGCTGGAAGGGTACCTGGCGGCCAATACGTACGAGATCTACCTGACTGCCACCGAGGACGACATCATCAAAAAGCTGCTCAGCCAGACCGAGGCGCTGTACAAGGACGTATATCACGAGCGCTCCGAAGAGCTGGGCATGAGCATGGATCAGATCCTGGCGCTGGCCTCCATGATCGAGAAGGAGGCAAAGACCGGGGACTTCAAGCGGGTGTCCGCGGTATTTCATGGCCGGATTAAGCAAAACATGACGCTGGGCAGCGACGTGACCATCAAGTATGTGCTGGGCACGCGCCGCATGGTGCTGACCGGGCAGGATCTGGGCATCGAATCCCCTTACAATACCTACCGCCACAAGGGCCTGCCCGTGGGGCCCATCTGCGCGCCCTCCCCGGCCGCGGTGGAGGCGGCGCTGTACCCGGATGAGCAGTTTCTGGCAGAGAAGTACCTGTACTTTTGCTCCAAGGACCCGGATACGGGCGAGCTGCACTTCTCAAAGACGCTGGCTGAGCATGAGCAGGCTGTAAAGATCTACCAGCCCCTGTGGGAGGCATACGACCAGAAGACGGGGGTGCAATGAGCGTGCAGGCGCCCTGGCCGCGCTTTGGCCCGGCAGGCAATTCAGACCGGTTTTACCAGGAAGGGTACAAGCGCACGGCGGATACCTTTGCCTGGCAGCAGCCCCTGGGGCTGACGGCATTTGAATATCCATTCGGCCGCGGGATATCGCTGTCGGATGACACAGCGGTAGAGATCGGGCAGGCTGCCCGGCAGGCCGGCGTAGCCATCAGCGCCCATGCGCCCTACTACATCAATCTGGGCAGCGATGAGGAAGCGGCGATCGAAAAAAGCCTGGGCTACATCCTGACCGCCGCCCGCAAGCTGCACCTGATGGGCGGCGAGCGGCTGGTGGTGCACGTGGGTTCGCCGCGCAAGCGTGCACGCGAGCACGCAATGGCCGATGCCGGCCGCGGCCTGTTGGAGGCGCGTGGCAGATTGCACGCAGAGGGCCTGCAGGGCATCCGCCTGTGCCTGGAGACCATGGGCAAGCCCAGCGTGCTGGGCACGCTGGACGAGATCATTGCCCTGGTGCAGCTGGATGACAGCTTTTTGCCTTGCATTGATTTTGCGCACCTGCATGCCGCGGGCGGCGGTGCAATGGGCAGCGAGGGGGATTTTGCCCGGGTACTGGACGCGGTGGAGCAGGGCGTGGGCATAGCGCGCGCCCGCGCGATGCATGTGCATTTTTCCCATATTGAGTATGGCCTCAGCGGCGAGATTAGGCACCGGATATTTGCAGATGACGGCTTTGGACCGGACTTTGCCCACCTGGCCCCGCTGCTGGCACGCCGCGGATATGCCCCCACCATCATTTGCGAAAGCCGTGGCACCATGGCGGATGACGCCGCCGCGATGCTGGCCATCTACTCAGCCGCCCGGGCAGGAGAGGCTGCCGGGGTTTGAGCGATTTCCCGCATGCGGGCTGTTTTTGCGGGCGGGGAGTGTTCAAACGCGCCAGGATATGCTAAAATAACGCGAAAAGACAAGCAAAGCAGCGGAGGAAGCATGGACAGAGTATCGCGCCTGGTGGCGGAAGCGGGCCTGAAGCCGGCGGAGGCTATCCTGATTCACAAGCCGTCCAACATCTTCTATTTGAGCGGGTTTACCGGCGAAGGCCTGCTGGTAATTGCCCAGGGCCTGCGCGCTATCGTGACGGATTTCCGCTACACCGAGCAGGCGCAGCAGCAGGCGCCGGGCTGGCAGGCGCACAACATCAGCACGCAGCTCAACCACATCCGCCTGGCGGCCAAGCTGCTGGCGGAGCAGGGCGTTGGCGCAATCCGCTTTGAGGATGACCATGTGACGGTCAAGTCCTACGCGGCGATGGAGTCGGCCTTTGATGGCATCCCCATGGCCCCCCTGGCCCAGCTGCCTGAGAAGCTGCGCACCATCAAGGATGAGCAGGAGCTGGCCCTCATTGAGAAGGCGTGCAGCATATCCTGCCAGGCGTTTGATTATATCCTGGGCTACATCAAGCCCGGCCTGACGGAAAAGCAGATTCGCCTGGCGCTGGACTACCAGATGCTTACGCTGGGGGCGGAGACCATCGCCTTTGACACCATCGTGGCATCGGGCCCCAATGGCTCGTTGCCCCACGCAATCCCCGGCGACCGCCAGGTGCAGCGCGGCGACCTGATTACGCTGGACTTTGGCGCCAAGTATGGCCGCTACTGCGCCGACATGACGCGCACCGTCGCCCTGGGCGAGCCGGGGGACAAGCTGCGCCACATCTATGACACGGTGCTGGAGGCGCAGATGCTCTGCCAGGATGCTCTGGCCCCCGGCAAGGACTGCCGGGCCATTGACCGGATGGCCCGGGATGTCATCGCCCGGGAAGGCTATGGCGAGTACTTTGGCCATGGCCTGGGGCATGCGGTGGGCATCGACATCCACGAGGAGCCGCGCCTCAGCCAGACGGCTACGGCACAGCTGGCCCCGGGCATGGTGATGACGGTGGAGCCGGGCATTTACCTGCCGGGCATCGGCGGCGTGCGCATCGAAAACAGCTGCGCCATCACCCAGACTGGCGCCCGGTCGCTGGTCAGCGCACCCAGAGAGTTGATTATTCTGTAAGGAAACACTTGTTTCCGAATAAAATGCGGAGGGTTCTATGATTGTAGCAGGAGATTTCAGAAAAGGCATCACCATCGAATGGGACGGAGGCGTGTGGACCATTGTGGACTTTCAGCACGTCAAGCCGGGCAAGGGCGCAGCCTTTGTGCGCACCAAGATTAAGAACGTCATGACCGGCGCGGTGATTGAGCGCAGCTTCAACCCGTCTGACAAGATGCCGCGCGCCCACATCGAAAACAAGGAGATGGAGTACCTGTACAACGACGGCACGCTGTACTACTTCATGGACCCGGAGACCTACGAGCAGATGCCCCTTAACCATGATAAGGTGGAGGAGGCTATCCAGTTTGTCAAGGAGAACACCAAAGTCAACATCCGCTACTTCAACGGCGAGCCGTTTTCGGTGGAAGCACCCAACTTTGTGGAGCTGGAGATCACCGAGACCGAGCCCGGCTTCAAGGGCGATACGGCCTCCAACACCTATAAGCCCGCCACGACGGAGACCGGCTTTGAGATCATGGTGCCCCTGTTTATCAACATTGGCGATGTGATCAAGATTGACACCCGCACCGGCGAGTACCTGTCCCGCGCCTGATCGCAGGCAGACATTGCAAAGGAGAATACCATGGATAAGCTGACGGACAAGGTTGCCTATCTCAAGGGGCTGGCCGAAGGGCTGAACCTGAACCCCGACACGCCTGAAAACAAGCTGCTGCTCAAGATGCTGGACGTGCTGGCCGATATCAGCGGGCAGGTTGAGGAGCTCCGCGGCGACCACGAGGAGCTGGCCGAGTACGTGGACAACATCGACGAAGACCTGGAGGACGTCGAGGCCCTGCTGTTTGACGAGGAGGGCGATGACGACATGTGCGGGTGCGGCCATTGCCATGATGACGATGATGAGGCCATGGAGGGCGAGATGGAGTACGAGTGCCCCCACTGCGGCTATCAGACCAAATTTGACCTGGCGGATTTCGATTTTGATGAGGATTATCTCTGCCCCCAGTGCCACAAGTCCTTCTTCCCTGAAAGCGATGAAGAGGACGAGGACGATGACGGGGACGAGGACGACCGGAAGGACGAGCGGTAACGCCGCCTGCGCATGACTGACCACCGGGCTGCCGCGGACATCCGCCTGGCAGCCCGATGTCAATGGAGGAAACATGTCTCCCATCAAACGCCGCGGGCTGCCGGGCAAGCCGGCCATGGCGCCGGCCAAGGTGCTGGCCCTGGGGTTTATGCTGATCATTTTGCTCGGCGCGGGGCTGCTGATGCTGCCGGTTTCTTCCCGCACAGGGCAGGGGCTGGGCTGGCTGGAGGCGCTGTTTACCGCCACTTCAGCCACCTGCGTGACGGGGCTGACCGTGGTGGACACCTATACCACCTATACGGTCTTTGGGCAGATGGTCATCCTGTCACTGATTCAGGTGGGCGGGCTCGGCTTCATGCTGTTTGCCACGACCACTTTGGTGGCGCTCGGGCGGCGCATCAGCCTGCGCAACCGCATGCTGCTGCACGAGACCATGAGCATGCCCGGCCTGTCCGGCGGCGTGCGCACCACGCTGCTGTTCATGCTGATCGTGTTTGCCATCGAGCTGATAGGCTCCCTGCTGCTGGCTATTCACTTCATCCCGATGTACGGCGTGGCCAAGGGCCTGTACTTTGGGGTGTTCCATGCGGTCAGCGCCTTTTGCAATGCGGGGTTTGACCTGTTCGCCCAGGCAGGCAGCCTGACGCAGTTTCGGGCCGACCCCCTGGTGCTGATGACCATCTCGTTGCTGATTGTGCTGGGCGGTATCGGCTTTGCCGTGATTGCCGATGTGCTTGCCCACCGCGGGCGGCTGCGGCGCGTCAGCCTGCACACCAAGCTGGTGCTGACGATGACCGGGGTGCTGCTGATAGGTGGCCTGGCCCTGTTTGCCGCCATGGAGTGGCACAACCCGGCCACCCTGGCCCGAGAAGGTGCTGGCACCGGGGAGAAGCTGTTGAACGCCTGGTTCCAATCCGTCACGACGCGCACGGCGGGGTACTTCTCCTTTCAGCAGGCGCCGATGACCGATGCCTCCAAGTTTGTCAGCACAGTGCTGATGTTTATCGGCGCCTCGCCTGCCTCCACCGGCGGCGGTGTGAAGACCAGCACCTTCTTTGTGGTGCTGATGGTCATTGCCAGCATCGTAGCCGGGCGGCAGGATATCAATATCTACCGCAAGCGTGTGCCCGCATCCCTTGGCCGCACGGCGCAGAGTATCCTGTTCATGTACCTGGCCCTGCTCACGCTGGGCGCGCTGTTGCTGACGGTATTTGAAGGGGGCAAGGGGTTCAGCTTTCTGGACATGCTGTTTGAGGAGGCGTCCGCCCTGGGCACGGTTGGTCTGAGCGCCGTGGGCACGGCCAACTTTACCGGCCCCAGCAAGGTGTTGCTGATTTTGCTGATGTACTTCGGCCGCGTGGGTCCGCTGACGATGATGCTGACCCTCAACCACGGCACCCCTTCCGTGGGCAACGCCATTCGCTACCCGGAAGAGGATATCATTGTCGGCTAAGAAAAGGAGCATGAGATATGTCTGCGCAGAAAAAACAGTATGCCGTCTTTGGCATCGGCCGCTTTGGCTCTGCCCTGTGCAAGGAGTTGAGCGAGCTGGGCCACGAGGTGCTGGCCGTTGACGCCAGCGAGGAAAACGTAAACGCCATCGCCCCCTATGTCACCCAGGCCATCCAGCTTAACGCCACCGATGAGGAGGCTATCCATTCCCTGGGGGTGCGCAACTTTGATGCCGTGGTGGTATCCATCGGCGGCAACCTGCGCGACTCCATCATGATCACACTGCTGTGCAAGGAGCTGGGCGCCAAGTACCTATTGGCCAAGGCCTCCGACGAGCTGCACGCCAAGATGCTCAAAAAGATGGGCGCCGACCGGGTGGTCTTCCCGGAGCGGGACATGGGCGTGCGTGTGGCCAAGACGCTGGTATCCCCCCGGCTGCTCGATCTGATTAACTTAAGCGGCGACTATATGATGGCCGACATTGCCGCCCCGCAGTCGTGGGTGGGCAGGACCATTCATGACATCGACATCCGCAAGCGCTACAATGTGAGCGTGTTGGTCATCAACCGCGCGGGCGACGTGATGATGAACCTGACCGCCGAAACCCGCCTGGAGGCGGGGGATGACCTGCTGATGCTGGGGCACCGAAGCGACATCCAGCGCATTGAGGAGCTGAACTGATACGAAGCGGCGGCGCGCTGCTGTGCGCTTGCCCTGCCGTATGATGATTTTGTAAGGAGGGCGCATGCGCACCATCATCTTTGACACCGAGGCCACGGACTTGGTGCCCGGGCAGCTGTGCCAGCTGTCGGCCCTGGTGGTGACCGATGGCCGGGTGGCCGGGCACAACCTCTATTTCAGCGTGGACCAGATGAGCGAAGGCGCCTATGAAGTGCATGGCCTGAGCATGGAAGACCTGGCGGAGCTGTCCGGCGGACAGTACTTTGAGGACAGGGCCGAGGAGCTGCTCGACCTCTTTAACAGCGCGGACCTGTTGGTCGGGCATAACGTAGCGGCGGACGAGTGCTACCTGCGCGTGGAAATGGAGCGCTGCGGCCTGAAGCTTAAAAAGCTCAACACCTTTTGTACCATGAACTATGCCACCGGGCTGATGAACCTCACCCGCAAGGTGGTGACCGGCCGGCCCAAGCCGCCCCGGCTGGAGGAGCTGTGCGCCTATTACGAGATCACCCCGGAGGACATCACAGCGGGCTGCGCCCAGTGGTTTGGCGGCGGGCTCAAGTTGCATGACGCGCGCTATGATACCGCAGCCACCTGGCTGTGCCTCAAGGCTGCCGTTGCCCGGGGCGATCTGCGCAACATGCAGGGCATTTAGCCATTTTCTCGAACTGTTGCCGATCTGTGAATAATTGATTTCGATTTCCCTTGATTATAGGCAATGTTTTGTTGTACAATGTACATGGAACTGTGCCCAAACTTGGTTTGGCGTAGGGAAGGAATGGATATCGGTGGCGAAAAAGATACTGCTTGTAGATGACGAGCCGTTGATGATCAAGGGGCTCAAGTATACGCTGGAGCAGGACGGCTATGAAACCGTCAGCGCCTACGACGGCGAAGAGGCGTTGAAAGTGTTTGGCGAGCAGCCCTTTGACCTGGTGCTGCTGGACGTCATGCTGCCGCGCATGGATGGCATCCAGGTGTGCCAGCGCATCCGCGAGAACAGCGATGTGCCCATCATCATGCTCACCGCCAAGGGCGAGGATCTGGACAAGATCCTGGGCCTTGAGTACGGCGCGGATGATTATATGACCAAGCCCTTCAACATTCTGGAGGTCAAGGCCCGCATCAAGACCATTCTGCGCCGCGTGCAGGCATCCGGCCAGCAGGAGGACCAGCGCATCATCAAGGTGCACGACCTGGAGGTCAACACCGCCAACCGCTCCGTCACCCTGCGGGGCAAGGAGGTGCGCCTGACAGCCAAGGAGTTTGACCTCCTGCAGCTGTTTATCGCCCACCGCGGCCGCGTGTTCAGCCGGGAGGAAATGCTGGACGCCGTATGGAAGAACGACTATGCCGGCGATGCGCGCACGGTAGATGTGCACATCCGCCGCCTGCGCGAAAAGATCGAGCAGAACCCGACGCAGCCTGAATTTATCTTTACCAAATGGGGAGTGGGGTACTATTTCACCGATCGCGATGACTAACCCCTTTTCCAGCGTGCGCTGGAAGGTGCTCCTCGCTTTTTTTCTGATTATCGGCCTGTCCTTCCTGATTATGGCGGGGATGCTCACCAACATGCTGGGCAGGTATTTGTTTGAACAGCGCATCCGCGCCGACCGGGCCGGCCTGGAAAAATGGGCGGTGCAGGCGGCGCCTTTTTTGTATGCCGCCGATACCCAGACCCTGACGCAAACCTTGGCGCAGGCGGGGGACGAGCTGTCCGGCCGCGTGCTGCTGCTGGATGGCGACGGCAAGGTGCAGCTGGATAGCTTCCGCGAGGCGCATGGCCGCAGGCTGGAGTACCCCGAGGTGGTGTCCATCTTGCTCAGCGGGCAGACGGCGGACTATGGTGTTCACTCCTTAAAGACAGGCCGCCAGGCCCGGTCGGAGAGCATGCTGGGCTTTGGCGCGGGGGATGAGTGGGTCAGCTATTGCACGGCGGGCATCATCCACTCCTCCCGGGTGGTGGGCGTGCTGCTGCTGGTGTCCTCCGTGGGCGAAATGATGCAAAACCTGTATGCCCTGCAGGACAGCCTGGTGCTGATCTTCGTGGTGGTGGCCATCGTGGCCATTCTGGCCGGTATGATTTTTTCCGGCGTGCTCACCCGCCCCATTGTCGCGCTGACCGGCGTCATCCGCCAGATGTCCAAGGGCGACTTTGCCGCCCGCGTGCCCGAGAAGGGGTCGGGCGAGCTCAAGCACCTGGCCAGCGCCTTCAACTCCATGAGCGAAAAATTGCAGACGCTGGACCAGTCGCGCAACGAGTTTGTCTCCAACGCCAGCCATGAGCTGAAGACGCCGCTGGCAACGATGAAAATCCTCATTGAATCGCTGATCTACCAGCCGGAGATGGAAACCCAGCTGCGCACCGAGTTTTTGACCGACATCAATGCCGAGATCAACCGCCTGAGCGCCATCGTGTCCGACTTGCTGACGCTGGTGCAGGCGGATGCCCATACCATGCGGCTGGACCGGGAGAAGCTGAGCCTGGCCGCCATCGCCAAGGAAACCGCCCACCGGCTGGAGCCCATCGCTGCTCAGCGCGGGCAGACCATCTCGCTGTCGCTGGAGGACAGCGGCGATATGTACGCGGACAAATCCAAGCTGCGCCAGGTGGTGTACAACCTGCTGGACAACGCGGTCAAGTACACGCAGGATGGCGGCAAAATCAGCCTGGGTGTGGCGCGCGGCGGGCGGGACATCATCCTCACCGTGGCCGACAACGGCCCGGGCATCCGGGCGGAAAGCCTGCCCCATGTGTTCGACCGCTTCTACCGGGTGGACAAGGCGCGCAGCCGCGAGAGCGGCGGCACCGGCCTGGGCCTGTCCATCGTGCGCCAGATCGTCACGCTGCACGGCGGCAGCATCCGCGCCGAAAGCGAGGAAGGCAAGGGCGCGACCTTTATTGTGGAGCTGCCGCTGCACCGGGGGTAAGGCAACGAAGCATACTGAATTGTTTAATGAAAAAGCCAAGCCGTTGCGGGCTTGGTTTTTGTTTGGGGGCCTGGACAGAAGTCAGCGCACGATTTCCGGGTTCCTCAAAAACTCACCCGGTAGGTAGATGTCGCCGGCCAAGGTCTCGGGCTGCTGCCCGTTGATGAAGAAGCGCACGCGCTGCGTGGCGCGTGTATCGCACAGGGTGTTGACCATGCTGTAGATCAGCGCTCGCTCCTGCCGGGGGGACAGCCCGCGGCTAAGGTCCAGCAGGTTTTGCGACAGGTTGACCAGCGCGGTATCGCCCTCCCTGCCCACGGCGATCAGATCCTCCCCGGTGACGCCTGCGGGGAACAGGCCCTGGATGCCGGACACATTGTCATAGGCCTGGGGGCCGCCGATCAACTGCTCCAACAGGTAGCGCCGGTCGTAGGCCAGGGCATGGGGCACAGGGCGGCGCACGCGGGCCAGGCCATCCTGACCCTGGCCGAAGTACAGGGTACAGTTGGCCAGTAGGAAGGTGGAGAAATCCGCCCGCCGCAGCAGCCCGCCGCTGAACAGGATTTGCTCGCCCGCGCCCTCATAGATGCCGCTGGGCACGATGGCCTCGATCTGTTCGTTGCCGATGCTGATTTTGAGCCCGCTCAGCCGGGGCATGAAGGTGCCCAGCGTGTAGGTGATGGCCGCCATCATGATGGAGCGCGGGATGCCGGCGTTGATAAATGTCTCGTTGGCGATGTCCAGAAAATGCAGGTGGACGACCGAGAAGCCGGTCTCCTCATCCAGCTCAACCCGGGGTGGTTCGGCCAGCAGGGCGTTGAGGTCGGGCATCGGGGGGGCCTGGGTGATGGCCTGCGGGCCAGCCGACAGCGCCCCCAGCAGGCTGACCGCGATCTGCTTGCGCGTCTGCCCGGGGAAGGAGACCGTGCGGGCCTCGGCCAGTATGCCCCGGCCGTAGCTGGCCGGGAAATACAGCGTGCACACGCTGGAAAAGCGCTGGGTATCGGGGTTGTCCAGGCTGGCGCGGGCGGACAGGCTGTCCCACAGGGCGGGGGCGTCCTCGTTGCGGGTGGCTTGCAGGCTGCCGGCAGGGGCGCGGCCATCCGCGTCAATGCCCGGCTCATAGCCTGCCACCAGCACATTCACATAGCGGATATCCCGCCACTGCACCAGCGTGTTGCTGATGGCGCGGCGCAGCGTCAGCAGGTCCTGCCGGCTGAGCAGGTTGGCATTGGCGCCCAGATCCACCGTGGCCACATCGCCCGACACCTCCACCCCGCGGCCGCCCTGCTGCAATTGCAGGCCCGCCTGGGGGAACAACTGCTGGGCCACATCGTTGCCCGTGAAGGACAGCAGCTTGCGCACCGTGGCCTCAGCCGGGTGCCGGTCGCTGGGCAGCAGCATGCGCTCGGGCACCATGATCAGCTGCCCATCGGCCGCTGAGGGCAGGCTGAGCATCACGGTCTCCGCGTGCTCCTGCTCGGCATCGGGCAGGGGGGCCGCGTAGTGATTTTCGGCGGGGGGCAGCGTGACGCTCGCGGTGCTGCTCATGGGCACAGCGCGCGAGCAGCCGCTCAGCAACACGGCGCTCAGCAGCAGGGCCATCAGGCGCGGCAATCTTTTTCTGTTCATACGGCCAGGCCCTCCAACAGGCGCTGCAGGGCATCCTGGGGGATGGCGTAGATGCCCTCCCGCAACAGCAGGCGCAGGGGCAGGTTTTCCAGCACCTGCTCGGTGCCGTTGTCGCGCACAATGCGCAGGCTGATGACCACCATGGCGCTCTGCCCATCCAGCGCAACCGTGCCGGGGGAGACAAAGTAGTCCGCCAGCCGCGGCGCCTGCTCCAGCTGCACGCGCAGCTCGTGCTCGGTGGGCATGCTGGCCGCCTCCTGGCCCTCGCCCGGCTTGATGATAGACAGCGCGGGCGTCCACTGCGCCTTCTTCCAGCTGTCAAGCAGCAGCCCGGTTGCGGTTTGCGGGGTCAAGACATACCCCTCGCTGCGCGACAGGGGGTCGGGCAGGCCCTCGCTGTCCAATAGATAATAGCTGTCGCTCAGCCGCATGGAGGCGGTGATATTGGTCTCGTGGCGCACCAGCACCTGCACCCGCGCGTAGCGGCCGTCTTCCGTCAGGGTGTTGACCAGGCCGGCCATGGCCAGCCTGCGGCGCAGGTGGCCCTCGCCCTGGCTGTACTCCTGGTTGAGCACGACGGCCTCATCCGGGTAGCGGCTCAGCAGCCGCTCGTTGAAGGTGACAAACAGCATATCCCCGTTAGCGGCCACGCTGAGCACCTGGGTGCCCGGCGGAAACAGGGGATTCAGGTGCGGAGAGAGGGACCCGGGGCCGTCCAGCAGCGCCTTGATGACCGCCATCTCCCAGGAAACCGGCCGGGGCACGGAAATCTGCCGCATCTCCCGGGCCAGGTACCCCGTGGTGCGGTAGCGGAAGTACAGCGTGGCAGGCAAAGTGACGGTCTCCGCCGCCTGGGCCTGGGGGCCTACCATCTGTTGCGGCGGGATGGCCTGCTCGCCCACCCCTAATACGGGCAGGAGCACCACCAGCAACAAAAGAAAAAAGGCTGCCTGCCGACTGTGCACCGCGTACTGCCTCCTTATCATACCGAGCATAGGGCGCTTGCCCCCTTGTTCAGCATCAGATGTTATGAAATATGATGGGCCTAATCCCGCCCGGGGTCGGTGCCCACCGACCAGCCGCGCAGCTTGGTGATGGTGCGCTCCAGCGCGTCGCGGCTGGTGCCCCAGGGCTTGTCGTTGTTGCGGTAGTCAAACTTGAGCGTGAACCACTCCAGCTCTTCCTCCAGACGGGCCAGGCTGTCCTCTAACAGCTTGAGCAGTGCCTGCTGAAAGGTCGCCAGCGGCTGGCCGGACAGATGCTCCTGCGCCATTTGCCACAGCAGGCCGGCATCGGGGATGCACACGCCCGGGGAAGCGGCGAATGCCTCCCGAAAGGAGGCATCGGTCTTCCACAGGTGGAGGACCGTGTAGGCATAGCGGCCCATGTTCTCCTCCAGGGTGTCGCACAGCACGCAGCCTATGGCCAGCTGCCCCAGCGGGGTAGCCGCACTGTCTGTCGCGGCTAAAGGCCGCCGCTTGAACGACAGAAGCCCGCCTGCGGGCCTGGTCTTGTCGCCTACGGCGGGCGCCTCGGCCTTTAGCTTCTGGCGCACTACCTTCAGGTGGGACAGCATCATCAGCGCGTGGCCCAGGCGGTTTTGCCGGTCGTACAGCATGCGGTGGTGAGTGGGGCAAAAGCCCTTTTGATTCACCCGGATGCGGGTGTCCGGCTCCATCACCGAGGCGCCCAGGTACCGGTCGGCCAGCATGTGCTCGGTCTTGCGGCGCAGCATGCACAGCAGGCACTCACCTTTGGCGTGCAGCGCGTCCCACACCGGGATGGTGTCGATATGATAGCGCACCATGCTACTGCCTGCTGGGGGCGTGACAGGTGGAGCAGGGGTCCAGCTTGGAAAACTCCGCGTCATTCACCTGGCTGAACAGGAAGCCGGTCAACGGCAGGTATTCCTTGGCGATGCTGGGGCACTCGCCGTTGACGTGGTACAGCATGCCGCCCGCCGGGTTGTAATACAGCTGCAGGCTGGGTGCCGCCGTTACCATGGGGGCTACGGTCACCACGGGCACCGCGGTGGACGAGGCGGATTGTATCAGCTGCTGGGAGGCCAGCGACGTCGGGTCCACGTACCACAGGTCGTTCACCCGCATCATCAGCACCTGCATCTGATAGTCCTGCGCGGCCTGGCCGTTGTTTTTGTCGATGGTGGCCACCATGTCGATGGTGCGGGTGTTGTCGGCGTCGGAGCCCGAGATGCCGTTGAAGGAAAACTTCACCGGCGTGCGGATGCCCTTGATGAAGAACATGGCCTGCTCGGGGTCCTTCTGCTGGCTGACCCAGCTTGGGGTGGACAGCTCCACCATGCCTTTATAGTCCACATTGATCCACGCGGCCATAAACTGCTCCAGCCGCTGCTGGGCCATGGAGGCAGAGCCCGGGTGGTTGGTGGCCGCGGGCTGGTTCTGCTCCTCCTGCACCGTCATGCTGACCATGCTGGCGCTGGAATCCTTGGAGAAGATGGACGCCAGGTCGCCGCCTTGGGCGCCGGCTGCCCCTGCGGCTGCCTGCGTTGCGGCAGCGGGGGCGGGGGCCTGGGGCGCGCCCATCCAGATGGCAAACAGCGCCACCAAAATCATGGCGATGTGGATGAAGCTGAGCGTCATGCGGGCGTTGGGCACAAAGGCGTTCATCAGCCACATCAGCACCAGGCAGGCGGCCGACGCGGCGGCGAAAATGGTGTACACGGTGGTGTTGCGCACCAGCAGCGCCACGATAAACAGCAGCGGCAGCGCGATGGTCAGCATGATCTGCAGCACCGCGAAATTGCGCTGGGGGATGGCCTCATCCTGATAGTCGCCCACCTTGCGGGGGGGCTGGGGCGTATTGCTGCGCCTGGGCGGCCGTTTGATGTTTTGCATCGGCGCGCTCGAGTAGCGGTAGCGGTTATCGCTCATGGTATCATCCTTTCACATTGCGGATAGCGTCGGATAACTACCCAAGCGTAGTATAACATATCTTAACACATTGTAAATAGATTTGACGCAATTGCACAGGCGCCGCCTGCTTATTGTTACACGTTGCCCGTTGGCATTCAGGGCTGCTCCTGCTGTTCGCCGCCGGTGACGATGATGTTCTGCCGGCCAAACACGGCGGACAGCGCCTGGATGTCCTGTTCGGCCGCGCGGCGGGCGTCCTTCTGGGCGGGGGCCGTATCCTCGGCCAATGCCTCAAAGCGCGCGGGCTGGCCGCTCAATTCGCTCAGGATGGCTTCAATCTGCGCGCGGCGCGCCTCGGCCATCAAAAAGCCGATATAAAACTGCTTGTCTGCCGGGAAGCGCAGCAGGTACACGCCCTCCTTGCTGCCGCCGAACTTGCCCTCGCTCATCATGCTGTAAATGTTGGGCAGCTCCTTCTTTGCGCGGTCAAGCATGCCGTTCCAAATCTGCTTGTGGTTGGTTTCCGGTGCGGCGGGGGCGGGCGCCGGTGCTTGGGCGGCCTGCGGCGGCGCCTCCGGCGGCGCGGCCGGCTCCTCTTGCACCGGGGGTTCGATCATGGCAGGTGCCTCATCGGGGATAGGTGCCGGCACCTGCTCCATCGGCGGCGGGGGTGGAGGAGTTTCGATGGCATCCTTGGGCGCCTCTACCCGGGGCAGGTGCCGAGGAATGCCGCCGCTTTGCAGGGCGCTGAGGGCCTGTTCCAGCTCGGTCAGGCGGGCCTGCAGGGCCAGGGGATCGCTTTGATCGCCCAACTCGCACACGCTCAGCGCGTACACCTCCAGCACCGAGCGCTGCTGGGATACCCAGCGCAGGTCGCCCTCGGCGCGCACGGCGCGCTCCAGCATCCACACCAGCTTGTCCAGCGGGATTTCGTCCGCCTGCTGGCGGTAGCGCTCCAGCCGCTCGTCGGGCGCGGCCGGGCCGGACTGAGCCAGCTTGGCGGCGATCAGCTGCCGCAGGTGGGCAGAAAAATCCTTCAAAAATACCTGGATATCCTTGCCGGATTGCAGCATCTGATCAATCAGCACAAAGGCCTCCCTGGCCTGCCGCCGCGCGAGGGCCGCCGCAAAGCTGAACAGGAAGCCCCTGTCCACCGTGCCCAGCGCCTCGCGCACCCGCTGCTCGCTCAAGTCCCCCTCCTCATCCAGGCACATGTCCATCAGGCTCCAGGCATCGCGCATGCTGCCTTCGGCGGCGGAGGCAATCAGCTGCAGCGCCTCCTCCTCGGCCTGCTGGCCGGGCTTGAGCGCCACGCGCAGCCGGCCGATGATGTCCTTCTCCCGGATGCGGCCAAAGTCAAACCGCTGGCAGCGTGACAGGATGGTGGCGGGGATCTTCTGCGGCTCGGTGGTCGCCAGGATGAACACCATATACGCCGGCGGCTCCTCCAGTGTCTTGAGCAGCGCGTTGAAGGCCGCGTTGGACAGCATGTGCACCTCGTCAATGATGTACACCTTGCGGCGCACAAACTGCGGGGGATAGTTGACCCGCTCCAGCATGTCGCGGATTTCGTTGACGCTGCTGTTGGAGGCGGCGTCCATCTCAATGACGTCCAGCGTGGCATCGCTCAAAAGGCTCTGGCAGGCCTCGCACTTGAGGCAGGGGTCCCCGAGCTCTGGATTCAGGCAGTTGATGGCCATCGCCAGGATGCGCGCGGCACTGGTCTTGCCGGTGCCCCGGGTGCCGCTGAACAGGTAGGCATGGGCGATGTGGCCCTTGTCCGCCTGGTTTTTGAGGGTGCGCACCACATGCTCCTGCCCCACCATCTCGGAGAAGGTGCGGACCCGCCATGTGCGGTAGAGGGATTGATACATGCTGTCTCCTTTGCCGGCGAGTGGCCGGCTATATGTCGTCCGAGGCCAGGTTGGCAAAGCCTTCGCCCAGCGTTTCATGGGTGTCGGTGATGAATACAAAGGCCTGGTGGTCTTCCTCGCGCACGATGGCTTTGACTGCCATCAGCTCCATACGTCCCACCACGCACACCAACAGCTGCATCGCGCTGCCGCTGTAGGAGCCGGTGGCGTCCACAGCCGTTACCCCGCGGCTCACCTCGTCCAGCAGCCGGCGGGTGATCGTATCGCCCTTGCGCGTGATGATGTAGCAGGCCTTGCCCGTGCCCAGGCCGGTGATCACGGCGTCCAGCAGCTTGGTGGTGATGTATACGCTGATCATGGCGTACATGGCATGCTCCATGCCCATGGTGAAGCCGGCCAGCACGATGACCGCGCCATCCAGCGCGAACAGGAAGGTGCCCACCGAGATGAAAGAAAACTTGCGATGCACCACGCGGGCCAGCAGGTCGGTGCCGCCGGTGGTGGCGCCGCCCCGCAGGATAAGCCCCAGCCCAATGCCCAGGAAGGCCCCGCCAAACACGCTGGCCAGCAGCGGCTCCCGGGTGAGCGGCTCCATGCGCAGCATGTCAATCATCGCGGAAAACAGCACGGTGGTCGCCAGCGTGCGCAGAACAAAGGCGCGGCCCATGCTGCGGTACCCCATCAGAAACAAGGGGATGTTCATCAGCAGGCTGGTCATGCCCACCGGCCAGGCAAACAGGTGGTGCAGCACCATGCCCACGCCGGTTACGCCGCCCGGGGCGATGCCATTGGGCACCAGAAACAGCGGGTAGGCCGCGGCGCCGATGAGGCAGCCAATCAATATCAGCGCGTACTGCTTTACCCGGTTTGCACGGGCAGAGCCGGCGCCTGCAAGCATGTTGAGCATTCGGTTTCTCCTGTGATGACATTGTACCCTACACAGTATAGCATAAGGAACACGCAAAAAACGAGCGCCGCAGGCAGGAAAGCGTACAGGCCGTGTCGAAAGGGTATGATACGGAAAGACTCGAAAGAGAGGAGCATATTGCCATGAAGACCAACATTACCGCCAAAGGCATGGTTGTTACCCCTGCCATTACCAACCGGGTGCTGAAGAAAACCCAGACCATGAGCCGCTACCTGCGGCCGGATACCGAGATGCACATCCGCATGCGCCGCGAACGCGATCAGCGCATCGTAGAAATCACCGTGCCCATGAACGGCATGACCCTGCGCGCCGAGGCCGCCAGCGAGGACAACCTGTTCATGTCCATCGACCGCGCGCTGGCCAAGCTGGAAAAGCAGATCCTGCGCCACCGCACCAAGCTGGACAAACGCCTGCGCGAGGATGTCAACCTGGAGGAGACCCCCGAGTTCCTCGAGCAGGTGCCCGCCGAGGACGGCCAGGCGCGCCAGGTGGTGCGCGAAAAGACCTATACCCTGCGCCCCATGAGCCGGGAGGATGCCGTCCTCCAGATGGAGCTGCTTGGGCACAGCTTCTACGTATATATTGACCTGGATACCGAGGAGACCCATGTGCTCTACCTGCGCCGGGACGGCAACCTGGGCGTCCTGACCCCGGAACAATAACTTATATACTGAACACATGAAAGCGGCTGCCGTCCTTTTGGGTGGCAGCCGCTGTTGTCATTGAACTCTCTATAGCCCGATCCGCTCCCGGGCCAGCGCCAGCAGCTGATCGGCCTGGTTTTCCGCGCGCCCGCTGAGCACCTGGTCTAGCAGCCAGCGCAGGGTGTCGCCCACCGCCGGTCCTTCGGGCACGCCCAGGGCGATCAGGGCCCGGCCGTCCACCTTGAGGTCGCCGATGCTCAGGCACGCGCCCGAGGCCACTAACTCCTCCGCCTGTTGGATGAGGGCCAGGCTGCGGTCCGCCTGGGCGGCCACCTGGGGCGCGTGGGCCGACAAATCCGCGTGCTGCAGCAGCAGCAGATTGCGCATCATGGGCAGCCCCAGGCGGGACAGCCATTTTTGCAGGTTGTCCGGCCCCACCCGGTCATCGTGGTGCCGCACCAAGGTGTGCACGGCTTCCTGCAGCTGGCGGGATTGCTTGAGGCCGCTGAGGCATTCATCCGCGATGCGGGCGCTGATCAGGGGATGGCCGCGGAAGTGGGTGGTGCCGTCGGCATCGTAGCTGGCGGTGGAGGCTTTGCCGCTGTCATGCAGCAGGGCGGCCCAGCGCAGGGGCAGCTCCCGCGGGGTGAAGCCGATGGTTTGCAAGGTATGCTCCCACAGGTCCCACCGGTGCATGCGCGTGCGCTGGGGTGTGTGCAGCATGGGGGCCAGCTGGGGCAGCACCGCAAAAAGAATATGCGGGGACAGGCGCAGCGCCTGGGGTGCGTATTCGCCAAGCAGCGTGAGGTTGAGCTCCCTGGCCACCCGCTCGCGGCTTAATTTGTCCATGGTGGGGGCCAGTGCTTGCATGGCTCGGGCGGTGATCGGGTCGATCTCAAAGCCCAGCGCGGCCGAAAACCGCAGCGCCCGCAGGATGCGCAGCGCATCCTCGCCAAAGCGCTCCATCGGATCGCCCACCGCAATCAGCCGCCGGTCGCGGCAGGCGCCCACGCCGTCGTAGGGGTCAACCAACCCGTGCACCGGGCTGTAGGCCATGGCGTTGGCGGTGAAGTCGCGGCGCTTGAGGTCCTCCTCAATGGAGGTGGAAAAGCGCACGCTGTCCGGGCGCCTGCCGTCGGAGTATGTGCCATCGCTTCGAAAGGTGGTGATCTCCAGCGGCATCCCGCCTGCGATCAGCGTCACCGTGCCGTGCTTGAGGCCGGTATCAAGCACCCGCTCGCCTGCAAAGCAAAGGTGCACCTCCTCGGGGCGGGCGGAGGTGCACAGGTCATACTCGTGGGGCTGTTTGCCCAGCACGACATCGCGCACACAGCCGCCGACCACATAGGCCTGGTGGCCGCAGGCTTCCAGGCGGCTGAGTGCAAAAGCCACAGGTGCCGGCAGGGGAAAGTGCATACGCTGTCTCCTGTTTGGTGTTGATTGGGCTTGAATGGGGCCATCATAGCCAGCGGGGCCAAACTTGTCAAGGCGGGTAAAGCGTGCTACACTTTCCACTGGATTGTAATGGCGCAAGCGGCATAGGGAGGTCTTGCCATGATGTGGCAGCGGGTGAGCTGTGAACTGGAGCGGGTGGACGCGCCGGGTGCCAAGGGCACACTGATGCTGGGAGATGCGCTGAGCGTGGACTTGAGTGCATACTTTGGCCGCGTGCAGTGCGTGTACCTGGATCCGCCGTATTTCACGGGCGACCGCTTTACCATGCGCATGCGCGTGGGGGAGGACGGCTGGCAGTCCGGCCGGCGCACCATCGAGCTGCCCGCCTTCAACGATTTTGCCGGCGCCAGCCTGGAGGATTACCTGGCTTTTCTGCGGGAGGCCATCCACCTGGCGCGCAAGCTGCTGACCGACAGCGGCTCCTTCTTTTTGCATGTGGACTGGCGCGCCAGCGCCCACGCCCGCCTGCTGTGCGACGCCATCTTCGGCGAGGCGCAGTTTCGCAACGAGATCATCTGGAGCTACCAGACGGGCGGGCGGTCCATGCGCTACTTCAGCCGCAAGCACGATACCATCCTCTTCTACGCCAAATCCAAGGACCATTATTTCGACATCACCAAGGTGCCTGCCAGCCGCAAGGAGCAGCGCAGCAACCACCTCAAGCGTCATGTGGACGAGCATGGCCGCAGCTACCGCTCCATCACCACCGGGGGCAAAACCTATATCTACTATGATGATGAGCCCAGCTACCCCGACGACGTATGGACCGATCTGAGTCAGATGCAGCAGAAGGACCCCCAGCGCACCGGCTATGTAACGCAAAAGCCGCAGGCTCTGCTGGACCGCATCATCCTGTGCAGCACGCAGCCGGACGACCTGGTGGCCGACTTCATGTGCGGCTCGGGCACGTCCCTGATATCGGCCGCAGTCAATGGCCGGCAATTCTTGGGCGTGGACAGCAGCCGCCAGGCCTTCAGCGTGTGCCGCAAGCGCCTGGCGGAGACCGCTGTCACCTGCTTGGCGCCCTTCTCCCAGGTGCCGGTGATGCTGGATGCCTCTGCCATGCCCGGCATCGGCTTTTATGACGTGCAGCTTAATGCCTACACGCTGGCAGGCGACGCCTTTGACCGCTATGGCAAGAAAGGCCAGCCCATGCGCATCGCGGGCCTGGACGCCGTGGACCAGTGGTACGCCGGGCTGATTAACAACGGCGTGTTTGTGGCCTACGCCTCTGCCGTGCGCCGCAAGCAGACGCCAGCCCTGCCCACCGCGCTGTCCATCCCGCTGCTGCGCGGCACGCTGGCCATTTCGGTGATGGATGTACTGGGCAACCGCACCCTGTGGACGGCCTCCGGCGAGGTATAATGGTTGCTTTGTGGGTTTGGGGCGCAAAAATGAAGCAATTTTTAAGGAAATAGTGGTAATTGTTACCGTTTTATGTTAATATATCGCTGGAATCTGTAATTTGTGTGCGCCGGCGTGGCGAAAGGCGGCGGAGGTGGCTTTCGGATGGCATCAGTTGAAGACATCGGCATAGACCTTGGCTCGTCCAATGTGCTGATCTATGCGCGGCGAAAGGGCATCGTGCTCAACGAGCCGGCCATGCTGGCGGTGGATCACGAATCCCGCAACGTCATTGCAATCGGCCGGGAGGCCCATAAGATGCTGGGGCGCGAACCCAACAACATCGAGGTCATCCGCCCGCTGCAAAAGGGCACGATACAGGATTTTGACATGCTGTCCATCATGCTCAACCACTTTGTGATGCGCGTGATCGGCAAGCACATCTTTGCCCGGCCCCGCGCGGTGATGTCGCTGTCCGCCTCCTCCAACGAGATTGAGAAGCGCCAGCTGATCATCGGCATGTTTGAGGCCGGCGCCCGGCGCACCCAGATGATTGACCGCCCGCTGGCCGCCGCCGCAGGCGCGGACATGGATATCACCCAGTACAGCGGCCAGATGGTGGCCGACGTGGGCGGCGCCACCACCGACATCGCCGTCATCGCCTCGGGCGAGATGAGCGCCCGCAACACCTTGGGCATCGCGGGCGATGCCTTCACCGATGCCATCATCCGCTATGTGCGCCTCAAGCATAACCTGCTGATCGGCTTTCACACGGCGGAGGATGTCAAGTGCGCCATCGGCACCGTCTACCCCCTGGGGGAGAGCGCCGTGGCCCTGCCCATCGCCGGGCGCAACCTGGTCAGCGGCCTGCCCAAGCAGATCGAGGTCACCCGCGAGGAGATCACCGAGGCCATGGAGGAGCCGCTGCACCAGATGCTGGAAGGCCTGCACGCGGTCATCGAGCGCGTGCCGCCGGAATTGGCCAACGACGTGTTTGAAAACGGCATTTTGCTTACCGGCGGCGGCGCGGCCATGAAAGGCCTGCCCGAGATCATCGCCGAGATGATGAAGATCCCCTGCCGCGCGGCGGAGAACCCGCAGCAGTGCGTGGCCGTGGGCTGCGGCAAGGCTTTGGAGCGCCCGGCGGATTTCGACCGCTTCCTGGGCGACCGCCGCAAAGGCAGGCGCTGACGAATTACACAATAATAACAAAATCGGGAACGCGTCTTGCGTTCCCGATTGTTGTTTGGCATGTAGTCCTTACGCCGTCTGCAAATAGTGTTTGAGCAGCAGCAGTGTGTTCCACAGGCCGTCCTCGTGCACGCGCTCGTAGCCGTGGCTGGCGGCCACGCCGGGGCCGACCAGCGCGTGGCGCCAGTCGCGGCCCGCGCTGAGGGCGGCGGCGGTGTCCGACCCATAGAAGGGGTACACGTCCACCGCGTAGGCCAGCTCGTGCCGGCGGGCGGCATCGATCAGGGCGTTGGTCAGCGCATAGTCAAAGGGGCCGGTAGAATCCTTGGCGCAGATGGACACCTTGTATTCATCGGTCTTCAGGTCGTCGGCTACCACGCCCATGTCCACGGCGATCATGTCGGTGATGTTGTCGGGCTGGCCGGCGCTGGCGCCGTGGCCCACCTCCTCATAGTTGGTGAACATCACATACACCGGGCGGGCACAGGCGGCCTCCCCCTGTTTGAAGGCGTGGGCCAGGCTCAGCAGCACGGCGGAGCTTGCCTTGTCGTCCAGGTGCCGGCTTTTGACAAAGCCATCGCCGCTGCGGCGGAAGCGGGGGTCCAGGCTGACGAAATCGCCCGCACCGATGCCCAGTTTGGTCACATCCTCGGCATTGTGCACCCGCTCATCCAGCACGATCTCCATGTTGTCATCCTTGCGCTCCACGGTTTCCACATCGCGCCGCCCATGGACGGCCGGCTCGTTGAGGCGCACGGTGCCCTCGTAGCTTTTGCCGCCCCGGGTCCATACGGTCACGTTCTCCTGCTCGGCGTAGTTAAAGGGGCAGCCGCCGATCTTGGTAAAGCGCAGGCGGCCGTTGCTCTTGACGGCGCGCACCATCAGCCCCAGCGTGTCGATGTGGGCGGACAGCAGGATGCCCTCGCCCTCTACGCCCGGGTTGAGCTGGGCCAGCACACCGCCCTTGCGGGTCTGCCAGGGGGAGAGGCCCAGCCCCTGCAACTCCTGCATCAATAGCGCTTCCACGCGGCCGGTCATCCCGCTGGGGGAGGGGGCCTGTGCCAGGCGCTCCAGGGCGTTCAGTACGTAAGGCATGTTTTGTTCGCGGTTCATCGGTTTGCTCCCTTCTTCATATAGAAAACCCCACGTCTGTGATGAAACGCGGGGTATGCGGCCGGCCATGCCGGACAGGGCCTCAGCAGGCTTATGCCTGGGGAGAGACCTTGGGCAGCGCGCGGGCCACC